>JAHHGS010000045.1 GCA_019359715.1 Aphanocapsa sp. GSE-SYN-MK-11-07L
AACAACAGGCTAAGCGGGCGGCGATGGATGATAGCTCTATGCTCAAGGTTCTGGCATCCGTGCTTCCACAATCGGCTCGAAATCTAGAACCTAGCTGTCAATAGGGTTTGAGATGCGCTTACCCTGGCTTATTTACTTGGACTTAATATGAATTTAATGGGTCTATGCCAATATCGTCATGTCTGTTTAATCATTGCAATTATAGGAACAGGTCGCTTTTATGGCTATCCTGGAAGTTCCAACGATGGCAGCTTGTATTAAGCAGCTTAAAAAAATGCAATAATTTTTACGCTTCCTGTGAAACCGCCTTTGAGCCAGAAAAACTTGTCCGAGGAAATCTCTTTGAGCATCCCGATCAGGAGCGCTCTAAGGTGCTGATGCAGACGATCGATCAGCTCAACCGTCAATTTGGGGCCAGGACAGTCCAGTTTGCCGCCGCCGGGTTGCAGAAAAGTTGGGTCACGAAGCTGGAAATATGAATCCAGTCTATATTTTGCAGTTTGCCTAAAATGGATTTAGTCGATCCAGTTTTACCCTTTAGGACATTGATTTATGCCAAAAGCTACTTGGAATGGAGCCGTACTGGCCGAGAGCGATCGCTGTGAAGTTGTCGAAGGCAATCAATATTTTCCGCCTGATGCCTTGAACATGGAGTATTTTCAGCCCAGCAATACTCACACCACTTGCCCCTGGAAAGGCATAGCCAACTACTACAGCTTGCAGGTAGATGGGCAAGTCAATCAAGATGCTGCCTGGTACTACCCTACCCCGAAAGAAGCCGCCAAAAATATTCAAGGCTATGTTGCCTTTTGGAAAGGGGTAAAAGTAGACAAGTAAATGAGCACCATTGCTTGAGTGCTTTGCCCTGCGAGGTGTTCAAGCAATGACTAGGTTGAGGTGCGAAACGCAATTAACAGAGAAACGAAGGCGCAATTTCTGATTCAGCGGAGCGAGTAAATTCAATCAGATCCAGGGCCCGGTGGACACTTTCGGGCAAAATCACCACCAAGCTGCCATGACTTGCTTTGGTCAGGGCAGTCTGAATGGCTAAAACTTCATCCAAAATCACTTCATGACGGCAGTCTGGATTTGCTTGCTGAATTCCCGCCGCGATTAAATGAGCCACTTCACCCTTGGCTCGCCCCCGCGTGTCGTAGTCTTCTTTGACAATAATCCAGTCAAAATATTGGGCTGAGAGTTTGCCGAGCAGGATAAAGTCTTGGTCGCGGCGATCGCCAGGGGCCCCAATTACGCCAATCCGTTCACCGGCTGACCAGTTGCGGACGAATCCGCCCACCGCTTCATAGCTGGCGGGATTGTGAGCGTAGTCCAGCAGGGCGTGAATTCGCCCCAAGTCAATTAAGTTCATTCGGCCGGGGGTTTGCTCGACCGATGCTTGGAAAGTCTGAAGCCCAGCCACAATTTGCTCGATCGTGACCCCTTGGACATAGGCGACCAGACAGGCGGCCAGGGCATTGGCAATCATAAACGGCGCTTTACCGCCCAAGGTGAGCGGCACATCCACTGCTTTGGCAATCTCAATCCGCTGGTTGCCTTTTCGAAACACCAACTGCTGATCTTGGTAAACGGCAACTAGACCGCCAGTTTGGATGTGGGACTGAATCAGCGGATGCTCAGGGTCTAAGGAAAAATAAGCAATTTTTGCCTGTACTCGCTCAGCCATCGCCGCCACCAGCGGGTCTTCAGCATTTAGGACTACATAGCCTTCCGGATGGGTGGCTTCTGCCAGGATGCTTTTGACTCTGGCCATGTCTTCCAGGGTGTCAATATCGTGCAGCCCCAAGTGATCGGCTGAAACATTTAGCACAACGCCGACATCGCAGTGGGCAAAAGCCAAACCAGAGCGGAGCATGCCCCCCCTCGCCGTTTCGAGGACGGCAATTTCAACCGTTGGGTCTTGCAGAATTAGTTCAGCGCTCTGGGGGCCAGTGTTATCGCCAGCCTCTGCCATGTAATCCCCAACATAGGTGCCATCGGTGGTGGTATAGCCGACCACTTTGCCCGTTTGCCGAAACAGATGAGCCGTCAGCCGAGTCGTCGTGGTTTTGCCATTTGTCCCTGTCAAACTGATGATCGGAACCTGGCAAGGCGTTCCGGGCGGAAACAGCCAATCGACAATTGGAGCCGCCACGTTGCGGGGTTGCCCTTGGCTGGGTTGCAGGTGCATTCTCAAGCCCGGTGCGGCATTTACTTCTACAATCACACCGCCGTTTTCGCGCATCGGCTGCGCTAGGTCGGGCGAAGAAATATCAATCCCCGCAATATCAAGGTTGACTAAGCGAGCGGTGCGCTCGGCAATCCAAATGTTTTCGGGGTGAATTTCATCAGTTCGATCAATCGCAACCCCGCCTGTGCTCAAGTTAGCAGTTGCCTTGAGATAGCAAACCTTCCCTTCACCAGGAACGCTGCTCAGACTGCAACCTTGAGCATCTAGCAGGTCTTGACTGGTCTGATCCAGCTTGATCCGAGTCAAAATATTGTCGTGCCCATGCCCCCGCTGCGGGTCTTGATTGGTTTGCTCAACCAAATCAGCCACCGTCGATCGCCCATCCCCAATCACATGGGCCGGCACTCGCTCAGCTACGGCTGCCACTTTGCCGTTGATCACCAGCACCCGAAAGTCTCGCCCTTGGCAATATTGCTCGACCATCACCATGCCATCTTTTGATTCTGCCTTGGCAAAGTCGTAGGCGGCTTCTGCCTGAGCCATGCTGGTAATGTTGAGGGTAATCCCCCGCCCGTGGTTGCCGTCTAAGGGCTTGAGGACAATCGGGAAGCCACCCACATCGGCGATCGCCTCGGCTAAATTTTCAAACCGGCGAATTACCTCGCCCTTGGGCACGGGGATACCAATTCGAGCCAGCATGACTTTGGTTGCTTCTTTGTCTCCGGCCAGTTCCACCCCCAGCACGCCTGTGCGATCGGTTTGGGCGGTCTGAATCTGGCGCTGATAGACCCCAGAGCCAAACTGCACCAAAGAGCGCACCGGCCACTCAAACCAGGGAATGCCCCGCGCCTCGGCTTCTTTGACGATCGCTTCTGTGGTTGGGCCAAGGGCAGCGTCGGCCCAAATTTGTTTAAGCTCCGTTAAGTCTTGCTCTAGCTCGGAGGCTGGATAGCTGCCATTGACTAAGCTTTGACACAGCCGCACCGCTGCCCGTCCGGCATAGCGACCAGCGATCGGGTTCAGGTATTCAAACACGACTCGGTAGACACCGGGCGTCGAAGATTCTCTGGTTCGCCCAAAGTCAACCGGCATTCCGGCTAAAGCCTGAAGCTCGATCGCCACGTGCTCGACAATATGCCCCATCAGCGTGCCTTCCCGCACTCGCTGCAAAAAGCCGCCCCGACAGCCCGGTGAGCAAAAGTGCTCTTCTAAGCTAGGCAGAGTTTGGACAAGGGCTTCGTAAAAGCCAGGAATCTGGTCAGAAAACTTTTCGTCAAGTTCCTCTAAATCCAGCCGCATCAAAATTAGCTTATGACGACGGATGCTCCAGTAATTGGGGCCGCGGAGGGTTTGAACTTTGAGAATTTTCATGGACAAACACTGAGGTTAATGTCCATTAAGCCAGTCTGAGGGGACAAATTTTGGTGGCGATTGTTACAGAACTTATAAATTAACTCAGGGTAGACGGGCAAAGTAAAGAGCTGCTAAGCCAATCAAGCCGAGAAGCGCGAGGGGAACCCAAAGATCGAGGTAGTTGATCATGTTCTAGATTATCCTTCCATAGTTCGCTGATAAATTGTCTTAATTGGGATAGCCATTACTGATAGCTGAGCAGAATTGAGCGGTCAGAAAAATGATGGCAAATTGAGGTGTTGTAGAAAGTCCTTAAACATGCCTCTAAATCAGACAAACTGATCACCAAGAGCATCAACAGAGCGATGTATGTAATTCACATATTAGATGGAATTCTGGTTGCGCTCAGAAGCGCCAGACTGGTTGGTAGCGATGAGACAAGTGCGCGGGTCAATGGGAAACACCAGTGGGAATGCGTTATCGAAAATTGCAGGAAAACTTATTTCTGTTCTTGGATGACTTGATCCTCTGGAATCCTTGTTCCCTCTAAGTTGAGCTATGACCTTTAAAGCACTACCTTGAATCAATTGTTACTCGTGAAACAGGAGCAGCGGTGGTCATGATGCGGGTGCGGCTTTGGGACTTCCAATGTTGATACCGCAGGAAGGGAAAGGATGCGACCTGTTTCGCCATCGCCCAGAAAAAGACATAGCTCGCTAATAAACGCTCAAAAGAGCCAAATCGAGATTCTTGTAGTTTCTCAAGGGCGATCTGTTGGTAGAAGGCAGCGTCGTTGGTGGCAACGAAAGCAGTTGAGGCAGTGGGCAAAATAATCGTGTCCTGAAAGCCTTGGTCAGCGATCGCGGGATTGTGTCCCAAAGCAATAATTTCTGCCCCAGCCTTGAGATTGCGAACGCCACTGGCTTGTTTCCCGGTCATGATCACTGCACTTTCGTTCTCTTTTTGCATTGGGTGACGACGCCCATCCGGCACTCCTAAGAAGACTAATGTTCCTCGCACTACGCGGTGGCCAAACTGATGCAGCATGTGATCCTGCGGATTCGCCCCATGCACTTCCAGGGAGGCAATGCCATAGCTGAGGGCGAACAGCTTGCTGACGTAGACTTTTAGCAATTGATGCACCCAGGGCAGATCTCCAATTACTAACGTACGTTTCCCCGTTCGGGCCGAGAGGGGTCTACCTTGGAAATACCGTAATCCTAGTGTCCAAAACCAGGGGCCAAAGATGTAAATCAGAATGTCTGCCAAGATGAACAGGGGTGTTAGCAGCAAGACAGGGGTTGGTAAAGCGGCAAAGACAAACAGGAAGCGAAAAATTGTTTGCATCAAAGCCGCGTTGAACCCGACGGTAATCAGGATATAAAGCGCATGAATTCCCCAGGCCAGAGGCGTTTCGGTCACATGCAATGCCCACTTTTGACCGCTACGAATCAGTTGTTGATGTTCTGAGGAGCGGATGTCGCCACTGGCTGTCTTGCCAATGATAGAGACAACGCTTTGCTTGAGAAAATCATCTTTCATGCGTTCTAGGGTTAAAAGGCTAGCTGCGGTTAGCGTCATGCCCAAGGGGCCTTGCTGGGCCGGGAACTGTTGGCGGAGTCGTTTTGCTAGATACAGCAATAGCTCTGTCAAAGTTGCTTGAGCGGCCGCAACGGCTACGGTGGTAGGTTCAGCCGTGCGTCGTCCACTCTCATTGATGAAAATTCGGCGGGTAAAACTCGATTCTTGATAGTAGTATTGAGCGATCGCCGTACCCATCAGGCTACAGAGTTCTCCCGTCATCATGAACAGCTCACCAATTATCCCTTGCTGGCGGAGCTGCTCGAAAGCATGGGTAGCTTGCAGGGTGGGAAACGTCTGTCCAGATTGACTAATCGCCAGCACGATGGAGGTTTTGCCTAAATGCAGCCCTTTCAGGTCGTAGGATAATTTTCGTAAAACCTGGTTGGCAGAAATCGTCTTGACGCTTAAAGCTGGGAATAGGGTGGTTAAATCTTCAGCAAATCGCTCCCCCAACCAGAGGCTGCTCTCAACTCCCATAATCAGCAGATCCAGGGAGTCCTGTTCTACCACCTGATCCAATTTGATGTTGATGGTGGCCCGCTGCCGCTGCTCCCATGTTTTGGCTTTGGCAATTAGCAGTTCGGCAAAATAGTCGGCGCTTTGACGGTTGAAAGACTCTGGATCGCTCCAAG
The DNA here is from genome assembly GCA_019359715.1 of Aphanocapsa sp. GSE-SYN-MK-11-07L. Taxonomy (GTDB): domain Bacteria; phylum Cyanobacteriota; class Cyanobacteriia; order Thermosynechococcales; family Thermosynechococcaceae; genus JAHHGS01. Next base: position 5,758 of record JAHHGS010000045.1, read on the forward strand.
CTGCCTCGATCGCTTGCAGCACTTGGGGAATTTCCTGAATATCACGTTGGACTGGATCTAGAGCCTGGGTTTCTGGAGGCGAAATGTAAGGATTGCCTTGGAGTGGAATCCAGCGCTGCTCTAATTCCGCACCCAATAGTTCGCGGTCTTCCAGCATTGAATAGACCGTGATCTGATTCACGCCCACCCAGGCAATTTCACCGCCTTTTTGATCTAAATCTAAGCGATAGGATCTGGGAATATGGGACAAAACCGCATCGACAGCGGCCGGTTCTGAGGCGTAGACCATGTAATTGTCTTGGACGTTGAATCCAGTAGAGATCGGCTGTCCCCAGGAACTGAGCACCAGACTGTCCTGATTCAGGGTGGAAGCTGCCACCAATCCAAAACTGCCTTTGGCTCTCGACATCAGTAGTTTTGTCGCCTGGTACAAATTGTTATGGAAGAAAACATGGACGGCGGTTTTGACAAAAGTAGCTTGCTGGGTGGCAGACCATCGGCTGATCGAGGAACTCTGAGCGAGGGCTTGTGAAAGGTCTTGTTCAAAATCATGCAAGTGCTTTTTAGATAACTCCAAGATCGAGTTGGCGTAGGGGAGCAGGATCGCATCCTGATGTTTCAGAAAAACCTGTTCAGCGATCGCTGCCCACTCTTTCAGCTCCAATTCAGAAGGAGCCGTATTGGGTGCAGTTTTCGAGGGGCTTTTGCCACCAAATGCGTCTTCAATTGATTCGGCAACTGCAAGCTGGTAGGACAATCTCAACGCGGCATTCCACATCCCCTGAGTGATCAATAAATCCATCATGCCGGCAACTTTGGGCGAGTCGCCGAGGGTTGAATTGGGGGTGTGCAACACTCGTTCCAGCCAGAGACCGAGGTGAGCATTGTCAACGTAATCGCCAAACAGGATCCAGGCATCGAAGTCGCCATTGTGGGTGATGCGGTGGTTGACCGTTTTGCGATCGCAGATCCATTTCCCTTGCTCAACCCGCCAAACCTCGGCCGTTCTAGCAGGCATCCATTCATGCCAGTGGGTTTCCAAAACAGCCGGCGGACTGCTGGTGGCATAACGATAGTGCCAGACTCCTATGACGGCCGTGTCTAGGGCTTTGGCACCAGAGAGGGTAGCTTGGTGTCTAACTGGCGCAAACGCTGCTTCTAAAGACTGAGTCAGATTTTGCCGTTTCTGATTCACGACTTTTTTGCCGACAAATACCACCCGGTCTTCGTCACGAGCAAACACAACGCCGCCCCCGGCTTGCTCCCCGCGAGTCTCAGTTTCTCGACCCATTACTCTAAAAATCTCTACGACTCTTGCAGGCAGTAGATCAGCCTCGTCTTGTAGGAGCCGTTTTCCCAAAAAGCCAAAGTTTCCACACATAATTATCTAGCCAGAGGTTGAGCTTTTTAAACAATTTTCGATTTTGCTGAGTAACCGAGGTAATTCGATCGGTTTAGTGTCATAGTCATCGCAACCGGCTGCCAAAGCTTTTTCGCGATCGCCGGACATGGCGTGGGCAGTCAAGGCAATGATGGGAATCCGGCAGGTTTGGGGGTTGGCTTTCAGGTGTTGCGTTGCTTCCCAACCATCCATCACGGGCAAACTAATATCCATCAGAATGACATGGGGCTGTTCGGATAGCGCCTTGTCCACGCCAGCGGCACCATCGCCCGCAATCACAACCTGATAGCCAGAGCGTTGGAGGCGACGAGACAGCATATCGCAGTTCAATTCATTGTCTTCAATTAAAAGAACTTTTAAGGGTAAAGTTGTTTCTCCCTTTGCTTCTTCGTTTGACTGCAACTGCTGGAAATAATCTGTTTGGACAATCTCTGCTACCTGCTGAGTATGCTTGATCTGCTCCAATTCCAATTCCAATGTGCTCAGTTGCTGGTTGAGGGCTGCTTCAGCCAGCTTGCGATGGGTAATTTCTTCCACAATTCCTTCGTAGGAGATGACTTGTCCACCAAAATCTCGGACTGCCCGCGCGTGTTCCGCCACCCAGATCTGATCTCCATCTTGACGATACGCCTGGTACTCAAATCCGATCACTTGATCGTGTTGATCTAATAAGCTTTTGAACTCGGCATATCGGTTGGCATCAACATAAATCTGTTCAGCAATGTTCGTAACTTTTTCGATCAGAGTTGCCGCAGTAGGATAGCCCAGTAGCCTGACTAGGGAAGGGTTTACAGACTTAAAGTAACCGGCGGTAGTAGCCTGGTAGACCCCGACTGGAGCGTATTCTAAAAGATGATCAAAATTGCCAGACTGAATCTGCGATCGCCGTTGCTCTAAGCAGGCAATCACTTTTGTCCGCACCAACACCGACTGGAATGGACGAGTCAGATAGTCTGCGGCTCCGATCGCGATGCCCTGAGCAACTAGTTCCATTTGATCGGGGGCTGCCATGATTAGGACTGGAATATGTTGCCATTTTCCATTACCTTTGAGCTGCTCTAAAACCTGCAAGTCGCTGGACGAACTTATATCCAGCAAAATCAAGTCGTAGGACGTAGCTGCGATCGCTGATAAAGCTTGCTGATTTGTAGTAGTAGCCACTTGACACCCTTGGCGCTCTAGCTGTCGAGACAGCAACAGGCAGCTAGAGTCGTTGTCGTCTACGACCAGAATTCGACTCTCCTTAGCAATCGTTGATTTGGCAGTCTCTAGAGTTGGATGTCGTTCCCAAGCCTTTACGCTTGGCTGACCGGCAGCATCGATCGATTTGAGATGTTGGTTGATCAAGGCATCTAGACTATTTACCCTGCTCAACAAACCCTGAGCCGAAGTATAGATCTGCTCCAAGTCTGCAACCAAATCAGCCGGGGCTTCCTCCAATAACATTTCACAGTAGCCAATAATCGTACTGAGTGGGGTGAGGAGTTCTAGGCGCAGGGCCGGAGCGAGCAGGTTGATTTGCTGCTGTTGAATCTCTACTAGGACTGGGTTGAGCATCCCCTCAACCAGCCGCAGCAGTTCGATTCCAGACCGATCAATCTTCTGGAGGTCGCTATAGAGAGCTTGATTTTTCTGGTCAACAACTGTCTCCAACAGCATGTCGCTGTAGCCGATGATGCTATGAATCAGCGGATCAAAGTCGCGCCGTAAATGGGTGAGCAAGAGTCGCTGTCGGCGTTGATCTGAGGGCAGATTTGGGATGGCTGGGGGTGGTGAGATCAGTGGCTGTGAGGCGGGTGGTTCTAAAAGTTTGGTGATTTTTTCCAGTAATCGCGGCAAATCAACGGGTTTGGTATCATAATCATCGCACCCAGCCGCCAAGGCTTTTTCGCGTTCGCCAGCGATCGCATCCGCGGTCAAAGCAATCACTGGAATCCCGCGCGTTTGGGAATTGGCTTTGAGCTGTCGCGTTGCTGACCAACCATCTAAAACTGGCAGGTGCATATCCATCAGCACGAGGTCGGGTTGGTCGGATTGGGCGATCGCAACCCCTTCCGCACCGTTGATGGCAATAATGACTTCGTACCCTTTCCGTTCTAAACGGCGGGATAACATATCTCGATTGATCTCGTTATCTTCAACTAACAGAATCTTAGGCATGGTTCGTTCCTCTAGTGACTTCATCCAATCAGTTTGTTAAAGTAGCTCCTCGATTTCCTCGTAAGCATAGGTCAGCCGATCGGCTAGCAGGCGAATCATGAAGTCCTGAAAGGCAGCCGCAACGATCGGATGTGACCGGCGCAGGGTTTGCAACTGGTCTTTAGATAAGCCATAGAGCGTGCTGGGCTGGTCAGAGATCGCGGAGGTCTTGTGAGGAGTGCCGAGATAAAACGAAGTTTCACCCAGAATCATGCCTGCCCCCAAGGTTTGTAGGCGACGAGATTGTCCATCGCCAAGTTGCAGAACAACAGTCACTTGCCCAGACTCAATGAAGTAAAGCTGATCAGCGCAATCACCCTGACGAAACAATTGCTGCTCAACCGGAACTTGAACCTTTTCCAAATAACGAATGAAGCTGGAAACCTGATCAGAACTGGCAAAGACCTCGTTCATTTGGAGGGCAAGGGGCAAAGCACGCCGGCGACGCAGGGGCAGGCTTTCGAGAATCCGGTCTTCGCACCATTCAATGCCGCGATCTAATTCTGGAAAAACTTGGATTGGACTATTCTGGGCGACGATACAGCCGCCGTGCTGAAGTTGTTGCAAGATGGTGGGATCGAGGTGAGTCAACACTAATCGCAGCTCGTGCTTTTGGACAAACTGCCGCAGCTTAATGAAGCTGAGGACGGCTGAGGAGTCCAGCCCGCTCACCAAACGAAAATCCAAAATCACAAACCGCACCTGGGGCAGGATTGGATCTTGCAGTCGTTGACGGACTTGTTCGAGCAAGCTATTCGCTGTGCCAAAGAAGAGATAACCTTGCAATAACCAGATTTGGATTCGATCGCCCTGCTGCCGGAGCAGCCGTTGCTCTGGCCAAGAACGGTAAACCTTACTGGGGTGAGTCGCACCGGAAAACGTCTGTCGAATCACCTGATGGCGGCTATAGCTAAAAATAAATAACCCGCAGGCAATCACCACGCCGATCGCCACCCCGCTGATGAAGCCCCAGATCGCCATACTCGCAAGGATGATTAAAATCAGCGCATAGTCTAGGTGGGGAAACTTAAACCAGGAGCTAATCCCCCAGTCGATCAGGCGCTTAATCCCAATCATCAGCAGCACGCCACCCAAAACCCAGATCGGAATATACGCCATCAGCCGAGAGCCAAACAGCAACACGACTCCACTAAATCCCGCCGCCGTCAAACCTGCCAGACGGCTGTTCGCTCCAGCACTGCGATTAAATAAAGTGCGATTCAAGCTCAAATGACCAACCATCCCGCCACAGAGACAGACCACTAAGTTGGCCAGCCCATTGCTCCGGAGTTCGCTGTTGAGACTGCTGTCCTGCTGGGTTGCCAGCTCGATGCCAGTCAGATTCAGTAAGAGGGTAATCACCACGACAACCGCCAGCACGAGCAACGTCCCACTCTGATGGGCCAAGACTTGCCAATCAACTTGGGGGAGGCTGGTCGCGTTCCAGGTTGGCCAAAGCCGATCGCTGGAGAAGGGTTCGAGAAACCATCCTTGCGGGGTCAACGGCACGAAGTTCGCGATCGCAGACCAGAGCAGATTGAAGCCGACGATCGCGCCCAACATCATGCCAGGTAACACGAGGGCATGGGAACAGAGTTGCGTCACCCCAATCAGCACCCCGGCAAATAGCAGCCCTGGCAACCAGTGGATCAAGGTCGGAACTTGCAACAGATCAGGGAGTTGGCTCCACCTTAAGGGCAGCCCTGTCATCACGGTGAAGGCGCTACTGATGATCAGCCAACCCGTTCCCGCTAAAAATCCGCCGATCACGGGGTAGGGAATAAACCTGGCCCACTGTCCGAGCCGGAAATGTCCGACCCTATACAATAACAGTCCAGTCAGGAGAGTGTCGAGAGCGATCGCCATCCCGACGGTCGGAAAGAGTTGCTCAGCTCGCCCCGATCGCTGAATCTCGGTCGCGATCGCAGCGGCGATCAGGGCTAGGATGGCCGTAGCATTGGTGTCAGGCTCCGCGATCGCAAATGGAAAGGAGCTACGTAAAGCTACAATCGTGCCCACAACCACCGAGCTAATCAGAGCACTGCCCACCCCTTGCGGGAAGTAAGCAGACAGGCTGCCCGAAAAGATCAAAGCGGCAAACGACACGCTATAGGTGAGCGAAACCAGTCCCACGGCCAGTCCAGCCGATAGATTTGGCAGCAGTTTGGGCTGGTTTGGGAGTTTGAGCTGCGGTCGTTGAACGGGTTCCAGGGTAGAAATTAACTGGGACATGGGATGCCTCCTTGCTCAACAATCTGCTGGCTAATTGCCTCGACGGCTTTGGTTAGGGGATGATCGGGATGGCGGACTGAAAAGATTTCGCTGCTGGCCAAATGCATGATCTCCTCTGAGAAGGGCAGAATTTCCGCTACTGGAATCTCGTAGGCGGCTGCTAATTGTTGGCGATAGGCTGCCACATCAAAGCTGGGAAAGACTTTGTTGACAACCAACAACATTTCCGACACTGACAACATCCGGGCCAGTTCGACGATCACAGAGGTGCCCTGATAGTCCTGGCAGTCTGGACGTAGCACCACGACCAGGAGACTGCAAATCGCGATCGCTTGCAGCGTTTCTTCATTAATTCCAGGGTGGGTATCAATAAATAAATAATCCAGTTGCAGATCGCGAATAATCTCGGAGAAGCCGTCTAGCAGCAACTCTTGGTGATATCCCTCCCGCAGAATCCGCGTAATGTCGTTGGCTTTAGGACTGGCTGGAATCAAATGAATCCCCCCAGTCTGACCAGCGGGTGGCTTGGGCAGCAGATGACTCAGATCGTAGGCCGCTTCACGCAGCGCACAATCCCCCCAAAGATAATCGTTCAAGGTGCGATCGATCGTCTCCTCATCCAAGCCAAACAAGACATGAATCCCCGGCGATTGCAGGTCGGTATCAATAATTCCAACTCGCTTGCCCTGTTTGGCCACCGAGATCGCCAGATTGCTAGTTAGATTTGACTTGCCCGTACCGCCGCGAAAGGAGTGAACCGCGATAATTTTGGGAGGGCGATCGCTGTCAATTCTGCTGGGAGCGATCGCTGACTGCTGCGATCGTTGGACGATTTGAATCAGAGCTTGAGTTTTCACGGTTGAGGATTCAATCTCCGCTCCTGGAGAGACTTCACCAACACTCTCGGAGGCGAAGCGAGACAAAGGCGGATATAAAGAAGAGCGATAGAGATTTTCGATGTCTCGGCTGCTCTTGGTTCGTTTCTGGAGCTGCCGAAAATGATCCGTGGCGGCAATTTCGGCGACGACTCGCTTTTTCTGACTGTTATCAATTGACACCTGCAAGAGGTGCACCTGCTGCTCTAGCTGCTGTTCACGGGAATGCACCTCTTGCGCCATCCGCTGGAAGACTCTGGCCAATTGCCCTAGCTTGCCAGGCTGCTGGATCAGATCGTTCAAACTATCGGGGTTGAAGGTGTTGGTTTCCACCGCTGCGGCGGCCGTAGTCAGGCGTTTCACCTGTTGCAAGTAAAGAACTTCCTGATCTCGCAGTCGCTTCTTCTCTAAATAAGCGCCAATCCTGGCCTTCAGCAAGGTTGGATCAAACGGTTTATGCAAATAGTCTTCTGCCCCCAATTCAATACACCTGACGGCCCCATCAATTTCATCCAGGGCAGAGATCATGATCACTGGAATATGCCGCCAATCCTCATGGCGCTTGAGCTGCTGGAGCAATTCAATCCCATTCATACCGGGCATGATCACATCCAGCAGAATCAGATCATAGGAAATCGCTTTCAGCAAACGCAGGGCTTGTTGGGCGTTGGTGGCAGGCGTAACCGCATAGCCTTGCTTTTTCAATTGTCGAGATAACAAATCACAGTTGGTGGGGTTATCATCAACGACTAAAATCATCCCGCCCTGCCCCTGTTTCCCCACCGAAGGCTGACTCAGCGCCTCCAGGGTAGAGGTGGCACTCTCCGCCAAGCTGCCTGCGGCTGAGCTAGCGAGTAGGAATTGGGGAGTGCCATATTCCTGGGCTTTTAAAGTCTGCAACTGCTGTTGAGCCAGATTGATAATGTCATTCACCAGGCTCAGCAACTGCTGGGCTGAGGCATTGAGCCTGTCTAGGTCTGGAATCAGCCTGGCCGGCGCTTCCTCCAACGACATCTCGCAGTAGCCGATAATTGTACTCAACGGAGTCAGCAATTCCATCCGCAGCGTGGAGCCAAAGCCACTCAGATCGCCCTCAATCTGGCTCATTTCCAGTTGCACGGGGTCTAAAATAACGCTGACCAGCCTCAACAGTTGCTGACTACAACCCTGAATCTTTTGTAAATCCTCATACAAGCTTGACTCTGGCTGAGCCTGCAACTCTTCCAAGAGTAATTCGCTGTAGCCAATCATGCCATTGATCGGTGTGCAGAGTTCGTGGCGTAAATAGGCTAGGAGCGATCGCTGAATTTCGCCATTCTGTAGCATGTTAGAAATACTCCTGTTTATATAGTTTCGTTGCATCGTCCGCTATCTTTGCGACACGTCAGATCTTTAGCCTGCCTGGGATGTCGGGACATTCAGTAAACTCTGAATCTGATCGAGGAGTTGTCGATTTCCCGCGCCTTTTTGATAAATCTGTTGAGTTCGACCGTCCAGCCAGTGCCGTTCTTCCGCTGTCAAGTCTTTGGCCGTAAGCACAATCACAGGTAGCGATCGCCATTGCGGATGCTGACGCAGCTCCTGAATGAACTCAAATCCATCCATTTCTGGCATCATCAGATCGAGCAAAATCACGCCAGGTTGCTCTGTCTGCATTACTTCCAGCGCCTTAAGCCCATTCTCGGCTTCCAGAACCTGCCACCCCGCCTTGGTGAGTTGGCGGCAGATCATCTCCCGATTTTCGCTGTTGTCTTCCACCACCATGACGGATGTCGGGGACGAATCTTTCAGATAGGGTTGCAGGAGAGCGA
>JAHHGS010000046.1 GCA_019359715.1 Aphanocapsa sp. GSE-SYN-MK-11-07L
ACGAACTTGACAGACTCCGGTTGAACTCATGGTTTCCAAGTCGTCTCGTTCTGCATCGTTGAGATGGATTTCGACCCGTTGCATACTTGAATTAACGTTGCATTACTTCTTATCTAGTCTACTAGTGCGGCCCCTGTCTCGAACGCGCTAATCAGGATAGGAGCTTCACACTTTCTGGGGGCAAAACTTAAATGCCGTGATGGGTTTGAAACTTTTGCTCTGCAATTTGCGATCGCATTCGCTTAGAATCGAATCACTGTCATTCCAGGACTAGGGTTACTTGTGGTCGTTAAGCCAGATTGGTTGCGAGTTAAGGCTCCTCAGTGGCAGCGGGTCGGGAACGTCAAAGAAGTTCTGCGCGATTTAGGACTGAATACGGTTTGCGAAGAGGCCTCATGTCCCAACATTGGGGAATGCTTTAGCCACGGCACCGCCACATTTTTGATCATGGGCCCCGCCTGCACGCGGGCTTGCCCTTACTGCGATATTGATTTTGACAAACAGCCCCAGCCTTTAGACCCGACAGAACCAGTGCGCTTGGCTGAGGCAGTCGGGCGGATGCAGCTTAACCATGTTGTGATTACGGCAGTCAACCGAGATGACCTAACCGATGGAGGAGCCAGCCAGTTTGTCCGCTGCATTGAGCAAGTGCGATCGCGCTCGCCTCAAACCACGATTGAAGTGCTAATTCCCGATTTGTGCGGCAACTGGTCAGCCCTAGCCTTAATTTTGGCAGCAGAGCCAGCCGTGCTCAATCACAACACTGAAACCATTCCTCGCCTCTATCGGCGCGTGCGTCCCCAGGGAGACTATCAGCGCAGCCTAGAGCTGCTGGCCCGCAGCCGTCAACTGGCACCCTCGGTTTACACCAAATCGGGGATTATGGTTGGTCTGGGGGAAACGGATGCCGAAGTCCGGGATGTGATGCAAGATTTGCGATCGGTAGATTGCGATATTTTGACGATTGGGCAATATCTCCAGCCGACTCAAAAGCACTTAGGCGTTGATCAGTTTGTTCATCCTGACCAATTTGCTGCTTGGGCAGAAGCAGGAGCTAGCATGGGCTTTTTACAGGTTGTCTCTTCCCCACTCACCCGCAGCTCATACCAGGCTGAACAAGTCAGAGAACTGATGGTGCGATACCCGCGTCCTCGCTACGTTTAGGATCACAGTTGTCTCAAAATCCTGACTGAAATACTCCTGCTAGGTGACGCATGGCGGTTTGGGATCATCCGGGCACAAGGGTTTTGAATTTTTGCCGGTTGTCGCAAGGAGTGGTATAGTCACCACTAACTTATTGGCAACTCATGCTACTGGGTCTGTCTAATTTGGGCAGTCTTTAAGTATAGTGCTGTCTTGCCCCTGTTGTTGCTGCACAGGTAAGAGTTTGCAAAGCAAATTTTTGATATGCATCAACAGCAAGTCTCGAACATAGTTGTGAAATATTTACTTTGACAGGATGACCCAGAATCATTGTGTTTAATTTAAAGCGTTGGCATTTCTGGTTTAAGCGATCGGGGTCATCACCCCACTTTTTCTGGCGGCTCTCGGCTTTAACCGGTTTGGGGGTCTGTTCAGCCAGTGTGGGGGCAGCCTTGGCGCTGATGTCTACCAGTACGCCGCTGTTGCAGCGCCCGCTCACCCCAGAAGAAGCGTTGGTGTTTGGCGGCAAAGACCGTTTGGCCTCGGCGACAGCATTTAGCCTGCCTCAGCTTGATCGCCCAATCAATATTTTGGTTGTAGGCACAAAGGTGTTGACCACTGATTTGGATCGCCCACCGCCACCCAATCAAAAGTATCAAGCCTTGGTCAATTCCTTTGATGGGCTGGCCGATACTTTAATGCTGCTGCGGTTTAACCCGATTGACCATCGGATGGCAGTGCTGTCGATTCCTAGAGACACACAAGTGGTAATTGATGGCCGCGGTGAAGCCAAAATCAATGAGGCCAATGCCTTGGGTGGGCCGGCTCTCAGCGCTAAAACCGTCAGCGAACTGCTGGGCGGAGTGCCAATTGATCGCTATGTCCGGGTCAACGTGCAGGGAATTGAAAAATTGGTGAATGCCTTGGGTGGCGTAACCGTCTACGTTCCCAAGGACATGAAATACCAGGATGACAGTCAGCATCTCTACATTAATCTCAAGGCAGGTCGACAGCACTTAAACGGGAATCAAGCCCTACAATTTTTACGCTTTCGTTACGACGAACTCGGGGATATTGGGCGAGTACAACGACAGCAGGCATTGCTGCGATCGCTGGTTGAACAAAGCTTTAAACCTGGCACGCTGCGCCGTCTACCCCAGGTAATTGAGGTGATTAAAGCTCATATTGATACTAATTTAAGCGTGGATGAGCTGATGGGATTGTGTGGGTTTTTGTCCCAAATCAAGCGATCGCAGGTGCAAATGTTAATGCTGCCAGGCTATTTCAACGGCGATGGCAAAGATGCGCCCAGTTACTGGCTACCCAACCGCGATCGAGTGCAGGCGTTGATGAGTCAGTACTTCAATCAGACTCAACCTGCCCTGCTGGGAACCGACCCTACTGGTTTGGCACCGAATCAGATTAGAGTTGCAATTCAAGACAGCACGAATCGACCCGATGTGGTTAAGGACCTAACGACAGCCCTGCTTCATTCTGGGTATCGCGAAATTGAATTGTACGATCCTTGGAGCGAACCCCTCCAAGTGACCCGAATTATTGCCCAGCAAGGGGATGTTAGCCAAGCAGAAGCGATCCGCCAAAAGCTGGGGTTTGGGGAAGTTCGGATTGATAGTACGGGTGTCCTGAATTCTGACGTAACAGTCCAAATTGGTTCAGACAGTTTCAAACTATTGCAAAGCTTAGACAAAATTAATCTTAACCCTGCCAGTTCGTCTCCAACCCAATCTGCTCCATCCACTAGCTTGCAATAGTCATAGCGTTCCTCAATTGTTTGCGAAAAATAAAGGTGTCCTCACTAAGAGGGCACCTTTATTTTTGAGATCTAACGATCTAGATCTATAGGTAACTAATTAGCAGACGATTAACCGTGGATGGCAGGAGCCGTCAGGGCGACAGGGGCAACTTCACCAGCGGCCAAGTCGAGCGGAAAGTTGTGAGCATTGCGCTCGTGCATCACTTCCATCCCCAAGTTGGCGCGGTTGATCAGGTCTGCCCAAGTGTTGATCACGTTGCCTTGAGCATCCAAGACCGAGTGGTTGAAGTTGAAGCCGTTCAGGTTGAACGCCATCGTGCTGATGCCGAGGGCAGTAAACCAGATCCCAACCACGGGCCAGGCACCCAACAAGAAGTGCAAGGAGCGGCTGTTGTTGAAGGAGGCGTATTGGAAGATCAAGCGACCGAAGTAACCGTGGGCGGCCACGATGTTGTACGTTTCTTGTTCTTGACCGAATTTGTAGCCGTAGTTAGCAGATTCAACTTCGGTAGTTTCCCGAATCAAGCTGGAAGTCACGAGTGAACCGTGCATGGCGGAGAACAAGCTGCCCCCAAACACGCCAGCAACGCCCAGCATGTGGAAGGGATGCATCAAGATGTTGTGCTCGGCTTGGAACACGATCATGAAGTTGAAGGTGCCAGAGATGCCCAAGGGCATGCCATCGGAGAAGCTGCCTTGGCCAATTGGGTAGATCAGGAAGACGGCAGTAGCAGAAGCCAAAGGAGCGGAGTAGGCAACGCAGATCCAAGGACGCATGCCTAAGCGGTAGCTGAGTTCCCACTGACGGCCCATGTAGCAGGCGCAACCGAGCAGGAAGTGGAAAATAATCAGTTGGTAAGGCCCACCGTTGTAGAGCCACTCATCTAAGGAAGCGGCTTCCCAAATTGGGTAGAAATGCAAGCCGATCGCGTTAGAAGAAGGAATCACTGCCCCAGTGATGATGTTGTTGCCAAAGATTAAGGAACCGGCAACAGGTTCGCGGATGCCGTCGATGTCTACCGGCGGAGCGGCAACAAAAGCAATTAGAAAGCAGGTGGTGGCAGCTAGCAGAGTTGGAACCATAATCACGCCAAACCAACCGATATAAATCCGGTTATCAGTTGAAGTGACCCAGTTACAAAACCGCTCCCACAGGTTAGCGCTTTCGCGTCTTTGCAGAGTAGTTGTCATGATGTCAAATGAATTAGTAAAAACAACAAAAATGAGAAATGCCTAGAGCAATCTGCTGTAGGCCTATCTCACTCGCAAGTTTAAAATACTCACTTCAGCTATCTGCAAGCCTAGTGATTTTTTTATAGATTTCTTGATAAATCAATATAGTAGAGCAAAATAAATTACAAAATGTTACCTAACTTTAAGTCATCATCAATCGCGGTTTTGAATGACCGCCAACAGGCGGGTCAGTTTTCTCGGCTACCATTAATTTATTACTACTGAAAGTTTATTAACATTGTGAATTTGATCCGGTCATTTTGGCAGATATCTGGGCATCCTAAACAATTCATAAATTTTTGGATCAAAGCTTGAGTTTTCAGCAGCGATCGCTCAGCCGAGACAAACCGAGAATCGTCGGATTACCTTAAACCGAACTAAGCAAGGATTGGCGGGCCGGTTGCCAACAGATCAAATAAGATAGGAAAAGCCTGTGAGTTTTTCTTCCTAAACAATATGGACATTTCTCCCCAGTCTGCTGACCGAGTGATTATTTTTGATACCACGCTCCGAGATGGCGAACAGTGCCCCGGTGCAACGATGAACGTGGATGAAAAACTAGTCATTGCCAAGCAACTGGCTCGTCTGGGTGTCGATGTGATCGAAGCAGGCTTTGCGATCGCTAGCCCTGGCGACTTTGAGGCGGTGCAAAAAATTGCTCAAACGGTGGGGGTAGAAGGTGGCCCGACGATTTGCAGTTTAGCTAGGGCGATCAAAGCTGATATTAAGGCGGCAGCAGATGCGCTTCAGCCCGCCGCCCAGGCCCGCATTCACACTTTTATTTCAACTTCCGACATTCATCTGGAGTATCAGCTCAAGAAATCGCGGGCAGAGGTGTTGGCGATCGCTGAAGAGATGGTGGCCTACGCCAAATCCTTCATGGACGATGTTGAGTTCTCAACTATGGATGCGACCCGGACTGAGCCAGCATACCTCTACCAAGTTTTGGAGCGGGCGATCGCCGCTGGTGCCACGACAATTAACATTCCTGACACGGTTGGATACACGACGCCCAGTGAGTTTGGAGCCTTAATCAAGGGCATCAAAGACAACGTGCCAAATATTGACCAGGCGATTATTTCCGTTCACGGGCACAACGACATTGGCTTAGCGGTTGCTAACTTTCTAGAAGCGGTCAAGAACGGGGCGCGGCAAATGGAGTGTGCGATCAACGGAATTGGCGAACGGGCTGGCAATACAGCTTTAGAAGAAGTCGTGATGGCTCTGCACGTGCGGCGGCAGTATTTCAATCCGTTCTTGGGTCGCCCAGCCGATTCTGAGGCTCCCCTGACCAAGATTGAAACGCGAGAAATTTACAAAACCTCCCGCTTGGTGTCTAGCTTGACCGGGATGCTGATTCAGCCCAACAAGGCGATCGTGGGTGCGAATGCTTTTGCCCACGAATCGGGCATTCACCAAGATGGCATCCTCAAGAACAAGCTGACCTACGAAATTATGGATGCCGAGTCGATCGGTCTGGTTGAGAACCAAATTGTCTTGGGTAAACACTCCGGGCGGAATGCGTTTCGGAATCGGCTGAAGGAGTTGGGGTATGACCTCTCTGAAACCGATTTGAACAAAGCCTTCGTTCGTTTTAAAGACCTAGCGGACAAGAAAAAAGACATTTCTGACTGGGACTTAGAAGCAATTGTTAAAGATGAAACCCAATTTCAGGATGCATCGGGCTTTCACTTAGAGCGCGTTCAGGTTTCCTGCGGCGATCATGCCTGCCCAACGGCTACCGTTACAATCCATACCCCAGAGGGTCAAGAGTTGACCGATGCTGCAATTGGGACTGGGCCAGTTGATGCGATTTATCGGGCGATCAACCGAGTCGTGAATGTGCCAAATGAATTGATTGAGTTTTCGGTGCAGTCGGTCACGGCTGGGATTGATGCGATCGGTGAAGTAACGATTCGGCTCCGGCATGACGATCGCATTTACACGGGTCATGCGGCCAACACTGATATTGTGGTAGCTTCAGCCCAGGCCTACATCAACGCTCTGAATCGGCTGTTTCGAGTGATTCAACAGCAGGCCCTGGCTCAGCCGACTGAACCGCGGCCGATCCAACCGACCTCAGTCGGTGTCTAGAGGCGCGATCGCCCGGCGCAAGGGTTGACCAAAGTTTGGCACACTGGTAAAGCATGAATTCAGGTAACGCAAGTTCAGCATGGATCAATCATTGTCTCCCGGTGGGGGTAGCGCCATAGAAGATGAAAGTGCGACAACTTCAACCGTTAATTTGTTAGACCTGCGCTCTAAGCTCGATTCTGGAACCGAGAAAGTCCAACTCCAGGCGATCGCTGATCTAACTCAGCAGGGGCAGCCTGGATTGGCGGTGCTGCAAGCCTATTTATTGGCAACCTTGCCAGCCAGCCCTCCCACCCTAGTCGAAAGCAAAATTTACGGTATTCTGCGCCAGTCTGAGAATTCGGAGCAAGTGACTTGGCTGCAAACTCATTTCCCATCCGGCATTCTACCCTTGCAGTCTCAAGCCGGAATTGACTATGCCCCCTTGCAGCAGTTGCTGGCCGAGCAAAAATTTGAAGCCAGCGATCGGCTAACGCTGGAAAAGCTCTGCCAACTGGCTGGCCCGGCCGCCGTTCGGCGCAAATGGCTTTACTTTACTGAAGTCGATGATTTGCCGGTGCCAGACTTACAAACGATTGATCAGCTCTGGATATTGCATTCAGAAGGAAAGTTTGGCTATTCCGTGCAGCGCCAACTCTGGCTGGGCGGGCAGCAAAACTGGGATGCCCTTTGGCCCAAAATTGGCTGGCGGGAGGGTAAAAAATGGACTCGCTACCCGCAAGAATTTATCTGGGACTTAACTGCTCCCAAGGGTCATCTGCCCCTGACCAATCAACTGCGAGGGGTGCAGGTAATGAGCGCTTTGCTCAATCATCCGGCTTGGGTGTAAGCAAGTTCGACTGGGATTGTCCACAGGCTTCGGCAAAAGACTGCCAATGTTGATTTAGATATCGCGAAGTGTAGCAATCGACTGCTGTGGCTTGCAGGCGAGTATGTAAGTGCTGCAAATCTGTCAAAGTATCGACATCAAACCAGAGCGGCAGCGCGTAAACAGCGCGAGTTTGCAGATGCGCCAGGGTTTCAGCATAAACCGTCGATGTACTCCAAGCAATTTGCTCAAACACCTGCGGCACAAATCCCTGTTGGCTAAACCCGATCGCGTAATATCCGCCATCCGCCGCCGGGCCAATCACGACGGTTTCTCCGCTTAAAGCCGTGATTGCCTGCTGAAGATAGCTAATCGGTAAGTCTGGGCTGTCGCTGCCAAGGGCGATCGCCTGGGTGTAGCCCAACTCAAACGCTTGCTCAAAGGCGAAACGCAGTTTAGCGCTTAAGTCTTCTCCCTGCTGAGCCTGAAAGATCAGGTCAGGCTGAGTGAGCCAGGTTTTGATCGCAGGTTCTGAACCGGCATAACAGACAATCAGTTGGGCGTTGAGCTGACGCAGATTCTGCAAGGTATCTAGGACAAAACACTCATAAAGACGAGTGGCGTGAGCAGTACCCAGATCCTTAGCCAGGCGGGTTTTAACCTTTCCAGGCTGCGGCACTTTGATAAATAATAAAACGCAAGCGGCATCAGACACAGGCAATGATTAATTTGTGATGACTAAGATGACAATCCAGATACCAGCAACCCGTTTGTCTTGACAAGAGCCAACGTGATCTTTAGGTTAGGGCTGGGATGGTGCTAATTTACGCTAAAACTTGGGAACAGCAATTTATTTTTAATCAAATAGTTAATCTTTCTGATTTTTGGGCAAACTAGCTGAATAGCAAATTGCTTAACGAAAGATCTATCTATCGCAAGGAGAAACATGCTCAAGTCAGTCACGTTTTTCGGTTCAGCAGTCGTGATGGCGATCGCCTTCGCTCAACCAACCTATGCTCAAACTCAGCCTTCTTCTCTACCGCCAGACACCTTAGTTAATCTTGTAACCCAAATTAGCGACATGCTAGCTAACACCCTTAGCTCTGGCTCATGTCAAGATTTTTCTAACATTTTGACCAAGGTGCCAACCGGCGGCGGCACGGCTCCTGACCCAAATTCGATGATTGGACAAGTCCTGCTTTCAGTTCAAAAAGACCCAAAGCTAAAGTCGATTGTGGTCAGTAAAGTTGGCCCATCCCTAGTAACTAAATTGATTGATTGCAACATGGTGCCCCTAGATGCGCTATCTCCAACTGCTCCCAGCAGCACTTCTACGCCGAGTCCAACAACTAGCCCCTCTAACTCTAAGTAGTTGTACGCTTTTCTTGAATATTAATAATATTTCTAAAAGCCTTGCTCAGTAAGGCTTTTAGAAATATTTACTCCAAAAGAATTTCAATTGGGATTAGACCTCAAAACTGGTATTTAGACTGATTAAATGCGCCGCTATTTAGCAACTCTGCTTTGGATCTGCTTGGGTGGCGGACTAGGTGTAACTCCGATCAGCTCAACCTTTGGGTTGTCTAGCTCTCCCCCAGGTCAGGTGACTTCACCAACCAAAGCAGAGGTGGAGAACTTCTTCCAGCAGCTTGCCAAAGCCTGGAGCCAAAAAGACCGCAATCCAGACCAGATTATTGAGTTTTACGCCCCCGACTGTGACTTTGAAATCACGATCGCGAATACTGGACAGTCTGTGCGGCTTGATCGGCAGCAGTACTATCAAACACTCCAAAGCAGCCTCCAAAACAACAAAGCTCACAGCTATCAACAGGCGATCGCAAAGATCCACATTTCTGGACAGCAGGCGATCGTCCAGGCCACGGTGACTGAGAGGATTACCTATGCCAGTGGTTTGAGCATCCGAGGTATTTCCCAACTAGTGAGCGTGGTTAAAAAACGCGACGGCAAGCTGGTAATTACACAAGTCACAGCCAATACTCAGTTAGAGCCAGAGTAGGGCAGCGATCGCAGTTGTCGTAGCTTGATCGGATAGTTTTAGAATTTTACCGACTTAAAGTCAATATAAGTTTAGGTCTACCCGATTCCTGAGCTGATAGGATAATCCCTTGAGCCTGCTGGTGGACTATTTTTATTCATCTAGTAACCTTTCAATTGTGGTCAGGAAACCTCTTAAACTTGCTGCCTTAGCCCTGATGGCTGGATCTGGAGCGATGCTGTTTTGGCCGAAGCAAATTGCCGCGATCGCCAATAGCAGCGCCAAACTGATTGCCCGCTACACCGCTGTTGATGAATTTAGCAAGCCTAAGTTTGCCCTCGAAGGTGAGGCCCTATTTCGAGAGCAGTCCTTACCGGCTGCTAGCATCAGCCTCTCTGAGCAAAAGTTGCTGAAGGTGTTGGTAAATACAAGAGCTTACTTCAGGAAATTTGCGGCTGAAGACCCGGTGATTAATCGGGTCGGAGTGTTAGAAACGCAGGGAGTCACCATCCCGAAAGTGCTGGAAACCCTAGACTTCATGGTGCAGGTGCTGAAAGAGGACATGGCGGCGGGGCGGCCGGCTCGCCTGCGCGACCCTCAATTTATCAATCAGAATTTTCGAGTAATTCGCTGGTCGCCCTACAATCCCCGCGATCGCCAACAAACCGAAAAACTGCGCGTGACCAAGTACGCCGTTTTTATCCAAGCGGGGTCGCGTCAAAAAACCGCCACCTTCAACACGGCCCTCTACGCTTTACCTGAAAGCGCCACGACGGATCTGTTCTACAAACAGTACACCAAGCAAGACGTGCTAACAGGCATCTACGAACCGGGGGGCAAAGCTGCCGGCAAGGTGCAGCCGCTAGCTTATCTGACCAGAGCCGCCTTTGAAGAAGCGCTGATGCAAGGAACGGTACTCGTCAGATTTGGCGGCGGCTCATCAGCCTACTTTAATGTCGATCGCAACAACGGCATTGCCTACGTGAGAGGGCTAGAGCCGAGAGATCAAAAGCGCTATTGGTACTTTCGTCCTGTCAAAGCGATCAAAGGCTACGGCAATAAAATTCAAAATAAAATTGACATTGAACCAAGTGTCACCTTTGCCGGAGATGTCTTTAATTTGGGGTTGGGCAAAATCGTTGTGCTAGATACGGGTATTGCCGGGCAGAAGCGGCTGATTTTAGGCGTAGTGGCGGATACTGGAGGGGCGTTTATTCCGAATCTGTACCAGCTTGATTATCTGGCGGGGTTATTCCCAAATCGGCAAACGTTTTCCCAGCAGACTGGCTACGTGCCTGACTTTGTTAAAGCCTATATTCTCGTTAAGAAATAGTGCTTGTCTGCGGCTCTCCGCCTTAAGAATCCCTACAATAGCTGATGATGATACTGATCATGGTGTTGAGGCAATGGCTTTGAGTAGCGTCAGTAGCGCTACTCAAAGTCACTGCAAGAGCCTTACCTAATTTTTGAAACGCTAACCCTGAGGAGGTGATTAAAATGTCTGGTCATCATTACGGGCAATCTTCTCTAGATGTTCCAGTCTCTGGCTGTTCCAGCCAGACAGAGTTGAATGCTGCTGAGTTGCTTCAGCGCTATGCCCGCGGGGAACGAGAATTTATGAGCATCGACTTAGTCGGGGCTGACCTGCGAGGCGTCAACCTGCGCGGAGCAGAATTGAGCTACGCTGACCTTTCAGAAGCTAATTTGGCGGCAGCAGACCTGCGGGGGGCCGACTTAAGCTTTGCCAATCTGACCGATGCCAATTTGGATCAAGCCAATCTGAGCGGAGCAATTTTAATGGGGGCGAATTTGAAGGGAACTAACTTACAAACTGCCCGCCTGGGCAAAGCTGACTACGATGATTCGACCCGATTTCCAGATGGGTTTAATCCGGCTCAGTCCGAGATGGGCCAGCCCAATCAGGGGCATCCTGGATTGTGAGCAAGCATTTGATGATTGCCCGTCAATTTGGGCTTAGGTTATTACTTTTACCGCGATTTTTGCTTGCTTACCGATGAATCAGCTTCAGGGGTTAACTGAAGAACAAGTTCGGGCTCGCCGGGCCCAAGGATTAGGGAATACACTCCAGTCTCAAACCAGCCGCTCTTACCTAGAGATTCTGCGCCAGAACGTTTTTACGTTCATGAACATCATTCTGTTTGCGATCGGCGTGGTGCTGATTGTGCTGGGGCGGACGGGCGACGCGGTGGTCAGCGTTGGCGTGGTGCTGATGAATGCGATCGTCGGCGTCGTGCAGGAAAGTCGCAGCAAGCGGCAGCTCGACAAGATTAGCCTGCTGACTCGTCCAACCGTCACCGCTGTCCGATCGGGTGAAAAAGTGGTGATCGACCCCAGCCAAATTGTCCAGGGAGATATTTTGTTTGCTGCGCCAGGCGATCAAATTGTGGCCGATGGCAGCATGGTCGGCGGGGAGCAAATGGAGCTAGATGAGTCTCTGCTGACCGGCGAGGCTGACTTAGTCAGTAAGCATTCGGGAGAGCAGGTTTATTCCGGCAGCTTTTGCATTGGGGGGAGTGGCTTTTATGAAGCCGAAAAAGTCGGCCTCAATTCTCTGGCCAATCAACTGACGGCCAGCGCCCGCGAGTTTCGCCAGGTCAAAACCCCGCTTCAGCAGGAAATCAACCTAGTGTTGCGGATTTTGCTGCTGCTGGTGATTTACCTCTGGGGTCTGGTCGCCATGCTGACCGTGATGGAAAATGTGCCGATCGTCGAAAGCGTCCAAATGGCGGCGGTGATTGGCGGCTTGGTGCCGAATGGCTTCTTCTTCATGATTACGGTCGCCTACGCGCTGGGGGCAGTCCGGATGGCCAAAACCGGCGCTTTGGTGCAGCAGATGAATGCGGTCGAGTCCCTCAGCCATGTGAATGTGCTCTGCCTGGACAAAACGGGCACGCTAACCGCCAACCAAATTACTCTTGACAATGTTTATCCCGTTGATCGCCCCGTCGATGACCTGAAAGAGCTATTGGGCACTTACGCAGCTAGCCAATCCACCCAAAATCGCACCAGTCAGGCGATCGCCACAAGCTGTCCCGGTCAAGCCTATCCCCTCCAAACAGAGGTGCCTTTTTCCTCGGAACGAAAATGGAGTGGTTTGAGCTTTAAATCTGGCAGTCAAACCACTTCTCCACCCGCCGGAACCTACATTTTGGGCGCACCGGAAGTCTTGAGGGCATCCCTCAGTGACAACTTACAAGACACCTTCACTCAACTGACGCAGGCCGGGTTACGAGTTGTCCTGTTGGTCTATCATCCTGACCCGGACTGTTTGCAAGCAGGCAGCTTGCCGAACCTGCTAAAGCCGCTGGGGTTAATTAGCTTTCGAGACCAACTCCGCCCGCAAGTCCAAACGACGCTGTTTGGCTTTGCCAGGGCAGGCATCCAGATCAAAATCATGTCTGGGGATCATCCCCAAACCGTAGCTGCTCTGGTGCGTCAAGCTGGTCTAGACACCGATTTCCAAGTTGTGTCTGGCAGTGAACTAGCAGCGATGGAACCGGCTCAGTTTCAGCAAGCTGCTGAGCAAGTAACGGTGTTTGGACGGCTGGCCCCGCAGCAAAAAGCCCAGCTTGTGGAAGCGCTAAAAAGCTCCGGTGCCTACGTGGCGATGATTGGCGATGGGGTAAACGATTTGCTCTCCCTGAAGCGGGCCCAGGTGGGGATTGCCATGCAGAGCGGCAGCGCCGCCACGCGGGGCGTGGCGGATATGGTGCTGCTGAACGATTCTTTTGCCGCCCTGTTGCCCGCAGTTGAAGAAGGGCAGCGAATTGTCAAAGGCATTCAGGTGATTTTGAAGCTGTTTTTGACCCGGATTCTTTACATGGCGCTGCTGATTATTTCAGTCGGGGTGGTGGATGCTGGCTTTCCGCTCGCCCCCAAAAGCAATTCGCTGCTGTTGCTGCTGACAGTCGGGATTCCGCCCCTGCTAATGGCCACTTCCGCCCGCCCTGGTAAATCTCCCCAAGGTCTGATTCGGTCGGTATTGCATTTTGTTTTACCAGCTACCCTCAGCCTGTTTGTGATCACAATGGGGGTTTACGTCAGCTATTTAGTAGCTAGCGACAGTTTGGCGATCGCTCAAAGTGCTTTAACCACGGCCGCTGTTTTGTGCGGACTGGTGCTGATTCCCTTTGCCGAACCCCCCACCCGACGATGGGTCGGCGGTAGCCCAATTAGTGGCGATTGGCGGCCAACCCTACTGGCCGTGCTGATGCTGCTAGCCTATATTGTCATTTTAGCCAGCCCACCGTTGCGGCAATTTTTTGAACTCGCCTTACTCGATGGTAGAGATTATGTAATTATCACGAGCTTGGTGGCAGGCTGGGCAATTAGCCTCCGGTTTATCTGGCGCAATCGGCTCCTCGATCGCTTTTTAAGCGTCAACCTCAGAGGCTGACTCCGCCTCTAGCATTTGCTTAGCCTGAACTAACTGCTGTTGAGCTGCTTCACTGAGCAATCAATCGAACGGGGGCTTAGTTTGTGTCTTCTTCCTTTTCTCTTTGTTGCTTGAGTTGGCGGATTGCTTCTTGTCCGGCACCTGCCAGTAAGCCAATCACACCCCCTGCTGCTGCGTATTTAGGGGCAAGATTTTGGTAAATGCTACTTTCAAATTTCGGTCGAGCAAGTTCAGACGCACTCAAGCCAATCACTGCCCCAATTGCGGCTGTAATGACTCCAGAAAAAACAATTAGTTTTCTATTCATTTTAATCACTCTACAGACAGAGCCTGAATCTATAGCAATCCTAAATCATTTGTGAAACGAGTCATTAGTGAATTGCAAGTTTTTTCGCCCCCCAACCCCCCAATTCTGGGGGGCTTTGAGTGTTGCTGAAGTCCCCCAGAATTGGGGGATTTAGGGGGCGAAAATGTTCATATCTCACTTAGGATCGCTATATGTCAATTCTCGCAGCCTGCCCTCAAATCTGGTCTGAAAGTTCAATACCTGTAACAATCTTTCTTCAAATTATGGACAGGCGATCACTCAAATTAGTTTTTCTACCTGTGAGTTTAGGTGCTACTCTGCTGCAGAATTACCAAAGTTTTATCCGCTCAAAACTCTAATAATGCGAAGATTGCTGCTTAAAGACACTAACCTCGGCAGCCCAAAGACACTAACTTCGGCGGCCTAAAGACACTAACTTCGGCACCCAAATGACAGCAACCTCGGCGGGTCATTTTTGAGAAACTTCGGCAGGTAATA
>JAHHGS010000047.1 GCA_019359715.1 Aphanocapsa sp. GSE-SYN-MK-11-07L
TTCCCATTGCTCGTCCGTCAGATCCGTCGGGTATGCTTTTCTCATGGCTCTTGATCCTCTGTCGTCTTCTTTTTAGACAGATTAATGGGTCAAGAGCTTTTCTCAAAACTTTTCAAACACCCTCTGAGTACGAAATCAAACTGATTCCGAAAGAAGTGTTGCGCAGGAAACTGAATGAGTTCTATGAATTGCTAGCAGGTGGAGAGGAGCAATGATGTCACGGCGGATGGGCTGCGATCTCAGATCTGCCGATCGTAGTTTAAAAGTTACTGGTGAGGCGCGGTCTAAGCTGGCTTCCTTTAGATCTTTCCTCGCGGAAACGCCCTTACCTTAAGCTAGTCGTTATCGTTGCTCGGCTCCTATATCTTTCGAGCATTTAGACGCTGGTTCTCTGACAGGGGACTTATACCAATTCTTTGTGACAATCCATTTTGCTCAGGGATGTCCGGTTCGATATTTTTGCATTTGAAAATTGGTATTACACACCATGAGTTCACGCCCATGCTGGGCGTACCCAAGTCGATGAAGCGGACGGGGGAGAGATCCTAGTGGTGAAGCATAAGTTATCTACCGCCTCTTATCTTGGTCGATAGATTGAATACAGGTCTCGATAATATCGAACGTGATGATACACAGAATGATCAGGTGTGACAACGTTGGCTTGAACGCTCGATTTATTTGGCGGTCGCCTCTTGAGGGAAGGTTTTGGCTTCCTTAGACTGTTGAGGGGGTTGATGGCCGGACAGGTCTCGCAGTAAACCCATCAGGGCTGGCACGACGGTTGGGGTGAGAAAAGTTGAGAAGGTCAAGCCGCCGGTCAGGACAATCCCCAACCCCTGATAGAGTTCTGCGCCTTGCCCTGGTACCACAGCCAATGGCAGCATCCCTAAAACGCTGGTGCCGGCCGACATGAAGATGGCCCGCAGGCGATCGCGGGTGCCCTGATACAGCGATTCATCATAATCCTCGCCTTCTGCCTGGAGCTGTAAAGCCCGCTCCACAATCAGAATGGCGTTATTGACGACAACCCCGGTCAAAATAATGAATCCGAGCGCAGTGATCATATCCAAAGGCACTGTCATTCCAAACACCCAATTGGCAATCACGAGGCTTAACAAAGCACCACTAATCCCCATCGGCACAGTTGCCATAATCACCAAGGGATAGAGAAAGGAGCGATAGAGCGCCATCAACAGCAGGTAAATAATCAACACCGACAGCACAAAGGCAGCGATCAGCTGCGCTACTGTTTCTGCCAAGCGGTCAGCCGAGCCTGCTAATTCTAGTCGGTAGCCGGGGGGCAAGGTGGCCTGGGCTGGAGCTAAGATTTCAGTCTCAGTTCGCTGAACTAAAGCACCCAAGGGGGCATCGGCCGCCAGAGAAGCCGTTAGGGTAATCGAGCGCTCTAGATCAATATGGTTAATCACGTCGGGGCCGGTGGCTTCGCGGACTTCTGCCACATCTAAAAGCTGCACTTGCCTTCCCCGGGCATACAGGGGGAGCTGGCGCAACTGCTCTGGCGTCTTGGCGAAGGTATTTTTTAATTCGACTGAGACATCTAATTCTTCTTTGCCGTCGATAAATTCCGAGGCAAAGCGGCCCCCCAGCGCTGCTTCTACCATGGTGCCGACCTCAGCTTCGGTCAGCCCCACTTCGGCTAATCGTTCTCGATTTGGAATCACCTGTAGCTCAGCCGCTCCGGCCGCAAAGTTTGTCCGCACGGTGCGAATGCCGGGTAACTGTCGCAGTTTTGTCGTGACCTCTCGCTCGATTTTGCCTAACTCGTCAAGGTCTGGGCCAACAATATCAATCTCAAACTCCTTGCCCGGATCTCGGAAGATGGACAGTCGGTTCGGAACCATAAAGCGATAGCCCGGAAAATTGCTGCTTTGAGCGCGCATTCGCTCAATGATTTCACTAAGTCCCTGGCTGGTTGCAAATTCTGGCTTCAGGATCGCTGAGATCACCCGTCGCCCTGGCCGCTCAATGAACATGACCCGGTCAATTTCGGGCTGAGATCGCAACCAATCTCGGGCCGGTTCTGAGAGCCGAATTGACTCAGGAATGCTGGTGCCTGGCAGGGGTTCGGCTAGCCATGACACTAAGTTGCGGTTCCCTTCTGGCAGATAGTCGGCTGGGGGCAGCATGAAGATGCTGACCACCATTAGCGCGACCGGAATCGAGAGCACGAACAGCCTGCGCCCGATCCGCCTCGGGCCCAACGACCAGCGGATTGTGCCTGCCACTAGTGCCTCTAACTTAGCTTGCCATAGCCGGAATCCGGTTGAGGTTTTGCCCACAGCCCGCTCTAGCCAGTTTCTGGTCTGGTAATTACCGCCCATTAGCACCTGGACTGCTTCAGACTGATGCAGAAACAAGCCGGAAAGCATCGGCACCAGAGTCAGGGCTGCCACCATCGAAAAGATGGCCGCAGCAGTGATTGTGATTGCCATGTCAGTGAATAATTCGGCAATTTCGCCCTTCACCAGCGCCAAAGGGCTGAAAACAGCGATATTGGTTAGAGTTGCGCCTAAGATGCCGCCCGCCACCTCCTTGGTGCCGTCGATCGCCGCTCGCAGCGGCGGCTTACCTTGCTGCATGTGGGTAAAGGTATTTTCGACCACCACAATCGCGTTATCGACCACCATGCCAGAGGCAAACCCTAACGCTGCCAAACTAATAATATTCAGGGTGCGCCCAAACAGCGACATCGCGATGAACACCGTGATCATTGTGGTTGGAATCGTCAGTGCGACCACCGCCACCGTTCGCATTGAACCGAGAAATAGCAGCAGCACCAGCACGGCCAGGACTGACCCGCCGATCAGGTTTTCTACCACCAGCCAGACTGACTGGTTAATGTACTCACTTTCGTCATAGTTGTAGACAAACTTAATCCCCTCGCCTTGGCGATCGAAATCAGCTTCTAACTCTTTCAGGGTGGTGCGAATCCCCTCGGTGACAACGGGGACGTTAGCTCCGGCCCGCCGGATAATCCCGATCGCTACTGTTGGGTTGCCATTAAACAGCAGGGCACTGGTTTGGGGTTGCCGCCCCATCTGCACTTCAGCCACGTCCCGAAGGTAAACGGTGCCAGATTGATCGCGGCGAAGCACAAATTCGGCAATTTCTTCCAGGTTTTGCGATCGGCTGATCGTCCGCACCCGATATTCTCGCCGCCCTAAAGTCAGGGGGCCACCGCGAATATCTCGGTTGTTTTCTTGCAGCACCCGCACAACATCGCCAATTGTCAGATTGCGATCGGAAAGAGCTTTCGGGTCAACTCTTACCTCGACTTCGCGCTCTCGCCCACCCGGAATGATGAACTGCCCGACCCCCTCAACCTGGCGTAACCGGGGGACAATTACCTCTTCGGCCAAGTCGCGATAGCGATCGGGGTTACTCTGAAAGCCGGGCTTTGGGGTCAGCACCACCCACATCATCGGGGAACTGTTGCCCCCGACCATCTCTACATCAGACTCTCCGGCTTCATTGGGCAGTTCTTCTACCTGCTGTAATTTGTTTAAGACATCCACCATCCGCTCGTTCAAATCGCTATCCTGAGCGAATTCGAGCGTAATACTGCTGGTGCCGGCCCGCGACCCACTGCTAATTTCCCTTACCCCCAAGACTTCTTCCATCCGCTCTTCAATCGGGCGAGTGATTAGATCTTCAACCTCGGCTGGCCCGGCCCCTGGGTAAGGGGTTGTGATCGTGATTTCTGGGCGATCGCCCCCTGGCTGCAATTCAAGCGGTAAACCTAACAGCGCCAGTACCCCCAGCAGCGCCAGCAGGCAAAACAAAGCTAGCGTGCCATGTCGCCAGCGAACAGCGGTTTCAATCAAGTTCATAGCTCATACTGGTTTAAGGGTTGACGGAGGGTTGCGCTTCGGGTTGAACCAGTTTGACCGCTGCCCCATTTTGCAAGCCATCGCCGCCTTGGAGCACAATCGGCTGACCTGCCCGCAGTTGATCGCTGGCGATCGCCACTTGTTCGCCCATGTCTGCCGCGAGTTCCACTGGCTGCTGCTGAGCTTTGTTATCCACAATCGTAAACACTAACCACTGGTCTTGGCGGCGGGTCAGGGCATCACGGGAAATCAGGAAGCTGGGCCGATTGCTGGGCAGGGTCAACCGACCCGCGATCGCCATTCCTGGCAGTAAACCGGAGGGCGGATTCTCCAACCGGAGCCGAACCCGCTGCCGACGAGAAGCCGCATCAGCAGAGGGGACAACGCCCGTCACTGTTGCTTGGGCTTGCCAGTTGGGCAAGGCCCTAGCGGTTAAACCAATGGGCATCCCCGGTTGGATCTGACCGCTGAGATTTTCCGGTAATTCCAGGAAAATATCAAGCTGACTGCCAGCCACCATTGTCAGTACTGGGTCAGCGCTTTCGACGTAGTCACCAGGGCTAATCTGACGGGTTTGCACCACGCCCTGATTGACGGCGGTAATTTGGGTGCGCTGGAGGGCTAACCGAGCCTGGTTAACCGCTGCCTGGGCAGCCGCCACTCTCGCCCGCTGAGCCTCAATTTCTTCGCGGATTGGGCCGGCCACCGCTTCTGCTAAGGTGGCTTCGGCCGCTAAGCGGGCCCCCTTCGCATCATCGACGGCTGCTTTCGCCTCCACCAGCAGCCGCTCAGACAAAGCGCCTTGCCGCACCAAGTCGGTTGTCCGCCTCAAGTTATCGAGGGCTTCTTGCTCTCTGGCTTGAGTTGAACGCAGTTCTGCCTGTCGTTGGGCTAGCACTTCTTTGCGGGTGCCGACCTCTAAGCGGGCCAGGTTGCTGCGCTCTTGGGCTAGCTCAGCCAGGGCTTGGGCAACTGCGAGCTGCTGATCGGCATCATCCAAGATGGCGATCGGGCTGCCAGGACGCAGGCGATCGCCCGGTTGGACTAAAACTTGCCGAATTACCCCATCCGTTTGGGCCCGGACAGTTGCTTGCTGAGTCGATTCGGCTTGACCAATCAGCTCCACCTGCCGAACTCCGCTGCCGACGGTGAGTGGCGTGGTGACAACGGGGCGAGGGGCTTGGGCGGCTGCCTTAGCGGGGGCAGTCCCACCAGTCGAAGCGGAAAATCGCCAGAAAACGATTCCCCCGCTGACGATGAGCGCCACGAGCAGTATCCACGGCCAGGGCTTCCGAGTCGAAGCCGCTAAAGGTGAATTTTCTTGATCAAAAGGTTGCTGCTCTGTGGTCGAAGCTTGATTGTTAGTAGTTGCCATCGAATATCCTGCGTCTGCTAGCGCTTCACCCCCTTAGTATTTCGGCAGCAGGTAAATCAAGAGTAAAGGTTGCGTGAAAAAATTTTTATTTTTTCTTAATGATTTCCTCAGTTGTTCCTCTTGAATACGCATCCTTTCTTTTGTACCGTCTCTCTTTGAGTGAGATTGAGTTTTTCACGGAGAGAGCGAAGAAGTAAATATCCACGACGAAGCTTATTTGTTCTTGCCTCGATTTTTGCTCTTCTTTCTGGCGAGAGTTGAGCCATTCTTTCTTTTAGTGTTAGCATCCTTCACCTTTTCCTTTTCTGGTTGAAACTGTTTTGCTGGAATCAAATTATAAAAATTCTTTCATATAAGTTTTATTGACAATTTATCTAGCTTGATAATACTGAGCGGTAAGGATTAATTGAGTCCCCTAATTCACACCTCACCTTGTCTGCTGCGTTTGGGCGTCATTTTTGTCCCTAGGCGCAGCAGTTTACTATCAACCCTAAGGCAAATTAGAGGCAACCTGATCGGCAGGCAGAGCGTCATTTGCTTAGTTCCTAGACAAGCCGCTCCGAAGGGACTAGGAAGAGAGGTAGAGAGCAGAAGGCTGGTCAAAATGAGTTCACTTCAAACCTTGCCCCGACAAAAACCGAGAGTCAACTCGGCTTTCAAGCGGCTGATGTCTGTGCATTGGCTGATGGCGGCTTGTTATTTGGTTTTGTTTACAACCGGGACTTTTATGGCTCAGTTGCCGCGAGAGTTCCCGATTCGTAATCCGCTCTATGATTTCCACAAATCGATCGGCACCTTGACGATCGCCCTCTTAACTTGGCGAATATTAGTCTTATTGCAGGTTTGGCGGCGCAAGTACACGCGGCAACTCCCTCGCTTTTCATCGGCATGGATCCAGAAGTTTGCCTTACACACCCTTCTGTATGGCTTCATGTGGGGGGTGCCAGTGACAGGCGTTTTTCTGTCTAATTCTTTTAAAAGTCAGAATGTCCGCTTGTTTGGCCTGATTCTGCCTGACTTTTTTCCACAAAACTCATCCCTGGTAGACTTAGGCAGAAGCCTGCATTTTTGGCTAGCCTATACGTTCTGCGCGCTGATTGGGCTGCATATTTTGGCGCAGCGGAAAGTTGTTTGGGCCAATTGGCGGCGGCTGTCTGGGTTTGTCAAGTCTAAATTGGCTTGATTCGCAATCAGACTAAATTGAGTTGTCTGAATCAAAAATTATCGGCTAGAAAGTTTCTATGTCAGACCTGATCAGTACAACAGCTTCTCCCAAGCCAGTCCTGAGATTACACGATGCGATCGCCATTATCGTCGGGATTGTAATTGGGGCCGGCATTTTTGAAACTCCTGCTTTGGTGGCAGCAAATGCCAATAACCCCGGTTTGCTGATGCTGCTTTGGCTGGCTGGTGGAATTGTTTCCCTGATTGGGGCACTCTGCTATGCCGAATTGACGACAACCTATCCTCATCCAGGTGGGATCTACCATTATCTAAGGCGGGCCTTTGGCAGCAACGTTGCCTTTTTGTTTGCCTGGGCCCGGATGATCGTGATTCAACCTGGCTCAATTGGTCTGCTGGCGTTCGTGTTCGGTGACTATGCCACTCAGTTGTTTTCTGTTGGCGCTTATTCCGCCTCAATTTATGCGGCGGTTGGGATTGCTGTTTTGACTGGATTAAATCTCATTGGTGTGCATCAAAGTAAGTGGCTCCAGAATGGGTTGACGATTGCCAAAGTGCTAGGACTGCTGCTGGTGGTTGGAGTGGGTCTGGTCTGGGTGCCTGCTTCTGTTCCAGCTAGCGCCTCCCCAGCGATCGGCGGATCGTCAGGGGGCTTGGGGTTGGCGATGATTTTCGTCTTGCTTTCCTATGGCGGCTGGAATGAAGCAGCCTATATTTCAGCCGAGCTGCAAGATGTAAAGCGCAACATGCTGAGAGCGCTGCTGTGGAGCATTGGTCTGATTAGTGCCATTTACCTGCTAATTAATCTGGCCTATTTGCATGGACTGGGACTAACCCGCATGGCCCAGTCGCCGGCGATCGCCGCCGATTTATTGCGCCAAGCGTTAGGGGAACCGGGAGCGTGGCTGATGAGTGCCTTGATTGTGGTTTCTGCCTTGGGTTCTGCCAACGCGACCATTTTTACGGGGGCCCGCACCAATTATGCCCTGGGGCAAGACTTTTCGTTATTCCGGTTTTTGGGGGGCTGGCATCCCCGCAGTCAATCGCCCAATCAGGCGCTGCTGGTGCAAGGGCTGATCTCGCTGGCACTGGTGGTGTTGGGCAGTCTGCAACGCAAAGGCTTTGAAACCCTGGTGGACTATACGGCTCCGGTATTTTGGTTTTTTATTTTATTAAGTGGGGCATCGCTGCTGGTGCTGCGACTGCGGGAACCAGAAGTGCCGCGGCCGTTTCGAGTCCCGTTGTATCCCATTTTGCCGCTGCTGTTTTGCCTAGTGTGTGGATATCTGCTCTACGCCAGCCTTGCCTATACCGGCATTGGGGCGGCTGTCGGTGTGGCGGCTGTGGTTTCTGGGATTCCCCTCTTAGTCTGGATGCGACGGGCAAGCTGAGCAAGGCATTTTTGCAGTTGGTAAAACAAATTGACGAGGTTGATCAGGAGAAACAGATGATACAGCAGATTAATCGGTTTAAATTCTTGTTGATTGGCTTGAGCTTGGGCGGAGTTTGGCTAGCTAGCTGCGATCGCTTAGCAGATGCTCAGTCAGACCAGCAGCCTCGACCCGTTTTTTCTAGCCCAGTGCTGACTGGCGATCGGGATGTGCCCTACGTCCCAACCCCACAAGCGGTTGTTGATGCCATGCTGCAAGTTGCCAAAGTTGGCAAAGACGATGTGCTCTACGATTTGGGCAGTGGCGACGGACGAATTGTGATTACCGCCGCCGAAAAATTTGGCACGCGCGGGGTTGGAATTGATATTGACCCGGAGCGGGTGCAGGAAGCACAGGCAAATGCCCGCAAGGCCGGTGTCACCGATCGGGCGAAGTTCATCCAGCAGGATTTGTTTAAAGCTGACTTTAGTGAAGCAACAGTGGTGACGCTCTATCTGTTACCTTCAGTCAATCTCAAACTGCGTCCGCTGCTGTTTAAGCAGCTAAAGCCCGGTACGCGGGTTGTCTCCAATACCTTTGATATGGACGATTGGAAGCCAGAAAAAACCTTGAAGGTGGGAAACAACACAGTGTATTACTGGGTAATTCCAGAAAAAGTGCCTGAGAATTTGCGTTCTTAACTTCTGCCCTCTTTGCTGGTGATGCATCGTGAATCTCGGCAGTGAGTAGCAGGCAGGGGGGCTACTCACCGCTCAACTTAAGCTTAAAAATGGTTCAGGACTGCTATAGTTCGGTTAAAAAATAGTTCACAACAGAATGAACAGAATTAAATGAGCAGGGCGGTGGCAGTCAGTAAAGGAAATAAAATTACGGCTCTGCATGGGTGGCGGCGGGCGTTGTTTAGTCTTCGTACGCGTTTGCTGCTTTGGTACTGTCTGCTGACTGCTTGCGCCACGCTAATTTCGATTCAAACGACAAATAGTATTTACTCTGGTCGGATGGAAATGCAGGCAGAAGCTTCTGCCTTGCAGCAAGCCGATCAGTTTAATCGCCTGATTGATAATCATCGCCGCAAGGGTACGGGTGGGCCACCAACCCTAACAATTTTGTTTGATCGGTTGCTGTCTGCCTACGTTCCGACCCGCAATGAGTACATCGTGATGCTGGCCAACAGTCGAGTTTACAAAGTTAGCCCTCGACTGCCCGCAAATCTGATTAGTCCCTATCCCGACCTGATTGGTGAATGGGCACTGCTGGGGCAGCGGCAAATGCGCCATCTTTCTTTTGGTCAGCAGCGACTGCTCTACGTTGCCCAGCCCATGAGTTGGAATGGCGATCGCGGCACGATTGTTGTCCTCCAAGATGTGACATCAGATTTTCGGCTGGGCAAAGATGCCCTAATTCTGGTCATGCAGGTGATGCTGGTGTTTCTAGCAATTTTTTCTGTGCTGGCCTGGTTCACAGTCGGTCGAGTCCTGTTTCCGCTCCGCTTGCTGACCAAAACCGCCCAATCAATCACCGAGTCAGACATGCATCAGCGCATTCCCGTCCAGGGCAAAGATGAAATTGCTGAGCTGACTGCCACTTTCAATGAAATGTTAGAGCGGCTGCAACTGGCTTTTGATAGCCAAAAAGAGTTTCTCAAGGATGCCAGTCATGAACTGCGGACGCCAATCACGGTGATTCAAGGCCACTTGGAAATGCTGCACTACCGCCCCGAAAAACAAGCCGCCACGATCGCCCTGCTGATGGACGAGCTAGACCGGATGAGCCGCCTCGTGAATGACCTGTTGCTGCTGGCGAAGGCAGAGCATCCTGATTTTTTGACTCTCCGGCCGGAAGAGCTGGATTGGCTGACCGAGGAGCTGTTTTTAAAGGCTCGCTCCCTGGCCGATCGCGACTGGCAGCTTGATGCCAAAGGAGTTAGCCCAATCACCGTTGATCGGCAGCGACTCACCCAAGCGGTGATGAACCTAGCCCAGAATGCCGTCCGTCATACCCCCGATGGTGCTACGATCTGCCTGGGTTCTGCCGTCAAAGGAAACTATGCTTATCTTTGGGTTCGGGATACAGGCGAAGGAATCGCGCCAGAGAACTGGGAGCGGATCTTTCAGCGGTTTGTGCGAGCCACGCAGCAAGATCAGCAAGTGGAGCAGCACGGGTTGGGATTGGCAATTGTGCAGGCGATCGCAACGGCTCACGGCGGCTGGGTCGAGTTGGACAGTCAACTCGGACAGGGAGCCACGTTTACCCTGGTCATTCCCTTAGTTCCCGCCCTGGATGTCGCTGCTGATGAATCACATTCTCATCGCCGAAGATAATCCTCGCATTAGCTCTTTTCTGGAAACTGGGCTGCAAGCCCACGGGTTTATCAGTTCGACGGTCAGCACGGCCCAGGCAGCGATCCAGATGGCTCTAGGGGGAGAATTTGACCTACTGATTTTGGATTTAGGGCTACCGGATCAAGATGGACTGACGGTACTCACCGCCCTGCGCGGGCAAGGTGAAACCCTGCCGATTATTGTCTTGACTGCCCGCGATGGAATCGATGATACCGTCGCGGGCTTAGAAGGAGGCGCAGATGATTACATCACGAAGCCCTTTCGATTTGAGGAACTGGTGGCGCGGGTGCGAGTCCAACTCCGCAATCGCCAAACCCCCAGAGTCAAAGAAGACACAACCCTGCGGGTGGGTGATATCAGCCTCGATTTGCTGACTCGGCAAGCTTGGGTTGGCGATCGCATGGTTGATCTTTCCACCCGCGAATTTTTGTTAGCTGAAGTCTTTTTGCGTCACCCGATGCAGGTGCTGACCCGCGAACAGCTCCTAGACCGAATTTGGGGCTATGACTACGATCCAGGCACCAACATTGTGAATGTCTACGTTGGTCATCTGCGGCGCAAGTTTGGCGGCGATCGCATTCAAACGGTTAGAGGTGTTGGCTACCGTTTGTTTGCCCAAGCTTGATCCGAAAATCTGAGTAATTCAATCCAAAAGAGAAGAAATTATTGAATTAGTTAGGAATCTGACTTAGTTTTTTGAAGCAAGGAAAACGGCTTTGCTACTGAAAAGCGTTTCGTTCTAGGATTTGCTCTCTGCGGTACAGGAAGAATGGCAAGGCACAAGAAAGACCGACTCCAAAAGTAAGTCCGATATAAAATAGCAGCCACAGCCGAGAAGCTTCCAATCTGTTTAATTCAATCCAGGCGAAGCCAAAGAAAGCAGCAGCGGAAATCAGCAAATCACTTACCCAGGCAGTCGAAATCGCATTTGCAAACGTGGCTTGCAGAAGTAAACTGGGAGACAACAGCGCCGCTGGATCTTGAAGTAACCAAAACCAAGGCGTGATTGTACCTGCGATCGTCAGCAGCAAGTAAACGACTTTTATCGAATTAAATGAGCTTTTGACTGGACTACTGATTGACTTCAGCATGGTTTTAACCTCAATCGTTACACTAACATCATGTCCAAGAGAGATAATGAAAGCAATTACCTGTTAGGTAATAAGCCCTATCCTACAGCAGGAGAAACGCAAGATGAAATGGCGTGTGGTTCTTGAAAATGATCTAGAAACAGGCGATTGGGCAGTTTGGTGCCCAGAACTACCGGGTTGCGCTTCCGCAGGCGAAACCCAGGAAGAAGCTCTAGAAAATATTCGAGAAGCGATATCACTGTACCTTGACCCTGAACCAATTGAGTTATCCGAAGGCGCAATTATCAGAGAGGTTTTGATCGGATGAGTCGAATTCGGCAGATGAATGCAGATGAAGTTGAGAAAATTCTTCAGCGTTACGGCTTTATCCTAATCTCTCAAAAAGGCAGCCATCGTAAGTGGCGAAATCTTGAACGCCGACTTCAGGCGATTGTCCCATATCACAAGGGTCGTGATTTACCGCCAGGAACATTGCGCAACATCATGACTACGGCTGATATCCCAGACAGTGAGTGGAAGATCGAGTGACAGTCCATCCATCCCCGATTCAGGCTATGACTCAACTTTCAACCGGAATTCATCTTAAACACACTCACTCATTCAGCTTACTCCTCAAGCAATGGCGCAATCAACGCAGCTTGAGCCAGCTTGATTTAGCCTTTGTCAGTCAGGTTTCCCAACGACACATCAGTTTTTTGGAATCTGGACGAGCTAAACCCAGTCGAGACATGGTGCTGCAATTAGCAACGGTCTTGGAAATCCCGCTCAGACAGCAAAACCTCATGCTGAGCGCGGCAGGATTTGCCCCGATTCACACTGAGACGGATTTATCAGCACCTGAAATGAGCTCAGTTCGCAAAGCACTCGAATTCATGCTGCGGCAGCAGGAGCCATACCCAGCGATCGTGGTCGATCGCTACTGGAATCTTCTCCTCAGCAACAAGGCTGCGACCCGGCTCCTCACCACTTTCATTAATCCAACTGATCTCCAAGATTATTTCTATCGCGATGGAGCAGTCAATTTGATGCAAGTCATGTTTGACCCCCTAGGGTTACGTCCCTTTGTCGTCAACTGGGAAGAATTGGCAGAACATTTGCTCAAACGCTTACAGCGAGAAGTACTGGCAGAGGGGAAACACCAGCAGTCTCACATACTGCTCAATCAGTTGATCAACTATCCGGGTGTTTCTGAGCTTTGGCATCTCTCAAATCGATCAACCCAAAATGCATTACTCCTGACAACCCATTTCCAGCGCGATCATCTGGAGTGGAAATTTTTCTCGACGATCGCGACTTTAGGCACCCCCTACGACGTAACTCTGCAAGAGCTACGGATTGAATATTTATTTCCTGCTGATGAAGCCACTGAATGCAACTGGAAGAAGAACATCGTGGATTAATCAATAGACTTCACTTTCTGAGATCCCGCCGTTTAATAACGAAGTGAGATCGTCAGCAATCCGGCTGCTGCCAGCGCTGTGATCGTCCGCACGTGATTCCAGAATGTCCAGTTGGCTAGGTATTTAGTCCATAGCTCCGCACCTTCAGGACTGTCTGGTTTAGCGATCGCCAGCCCATCATTCAGCGGCACATTGAACACCATTGTGACTAGAATGGTGCCGATCAGATAGAGCAAGCTACCGACGAGCAAGTAGGCGGTGCTGGGCTGATACCACTTTAACAGGGCGGCGATCGCCAGTAAGAGACAAGTCGCAGCCGTGCCAAATAGGGCTAACATAAACAGCGGATTGATCGCCGTAATATTGATCGACTGCATGGCAGCAATCCCCTCGGCTGGCTTAAGTCGGGCCAGAGCATTCATAATAAAGGTCGAGAAGGCGAAGAAGACTCCGGCAACCAGCCCGCAACCCAGTGCTGTCATAAAGATGAAGACGAACAGGTAACGCTCAAGCATGATTGCCTCCCCAGATACCAGTCGCGGCCATTTGTTTCACATAATCGGAAAAGTTGCGCGGCGGCCGACCGAGCGCCCGCTGTACGCCATCGGCTAGGGGTATGTTTCGCCCGTCGAGTACAGTAGAAAACAAGTACAAGACCAGTTCAATGTAATCATCCGGCACCCCTTGTCGGGCAAGCTCCGCCCGATAGTCATCTAATGAAACCGAGGTGAATGTGATCTTCCGTCCGGTTGCGCTCGCAATCTCGTTGATCGCTTCCGGAAAGGATAATGCTCTTGGGCCAGTGATCTCGTAGAGCTGGCGAGAGTGGCCGGAATCGGTGAGCGCTGCGAAAGCGATATCAGCGATATCATCAATATCAACAAACGGCTCTGCGACTGACTCCACCGGCAGGGCGACCTGACCAGCCAGAATCGGGTCAAGGAAGAAACTTTCGCTGAAATTTTGGCAAAACCAGCTTGATCGCAAAATTGTCCAATCCACACTGGTCGCCTGGAGCGCCTGTTCGGCTTGTTCTGCCTCCACCTCTCCCCGCCCCGAAAGCAGCACCAGCTTCTCTATTCCGCTGGCGATCGCCTTTGCGAAGAACGCCTGCACGGTTTCAACGGCACCCGGCACGGCCAGATCGGGTTGATAGGTAACGTAGGCGGCTGTTACATCTTGGAGTGCCTGCCCCCAAGTGTCCTGGTTTTCCCAATCGAAGGGTTGCTCTGCACCCCGCGACCCGATACGCACGGGTCGGCCCGCCTTGACCAGTCGATCCGCCACCCTTCGACCCGTTTTGCCAGTTCCGCCGATCACCAGGGTTAAACCCTGATTCCAATTTTCATTTGTCATCTTCGTCTCCGTTTGCAAGTCAAAGAAGAATAGTTATGGGCTTTGTTGCATAATTCACTAAAGAAGAAAGGTTGGCTTATCGCAGGGTGTTGTTAGCAAGCGACGGGATAACTCTCCGGCTTCGCGATCTGAATCATTCGGTTGAGTGCAGCACATTTGATGAA
>JAHHGS010000048.1 GCA_019359715.1 Aphanocapsa sp. GSE-SYN-MK-11-07L
TTCATCAAATGTGCTGCACTCAACCGAATGATTCAGATCGCGAAGCCGGAGAGTTATCCCGTCGCTTGCTAACAACACCCTGCGATAAGCCAACCTTTCTTCTTTAGTGAATTATGCAACAAAGCCGTTCAATGTTGGAAATTCATAGAATCTGTTTACAGGCAGATGGAGCATTGACCAATGCCCTGCGTGAGCTTGTGAGAGTGGAGTTCCATATCTACTTGCCGGGATTCATATCGTGGTGTTACCCCTGGAAAAACCAAGGTTACTAGGTCGTCAATATCGCTCACCAGCCCGGAGTCCTCTCAGCGCCCACTCAGTTGCCGTGTCTGATCAATCAGAGCAAGGAGGGACACCGGATTGGCCGAGAACATCTGCGCCTCAGCCAGAGCCTCTTCAGCAATCCGATCAAGATAGGCTTCGGCATTTGGCAATTGAGCTGCGAAGGACTCAGCAATCGCCCGCAGATCCTGCGGCTCCGGATTCGGCTTACAAAATAAGGCGCCGATTGCCGGATCTCGGATCGCAAGTGCGGCTGGCAAGGTGAGAATACCGTCCCGCACATCCTCTTCACCACCGCCACCGAGGGCAGCGGCGCCACGAACATCCCCTACATCATCGCAGCCGTGATAGAGGAGACCCAGCAAGAAGCCGAACTTGCGCAGTTTGAAGCTGCGGTCGCCGAGGCAGGCGCAGACCTCGAACATCGAACCAGTATCCTCACCAGCGATGCGTCGCCAGTCCTCGACGCCGAGCATTTGGCGTCGGAGTCGCCATTGCATGCATTCGGCAACACCCAGCCGCTTCAGCAGCTCGGAGAAAAGCCTAATCGCCTGGAGATCAGCGCCGAGATGCAGGTATCCCTCAGCCACGATGTAGCCTGATGCCATCAGCGCGTTCAGCTCACCAAAGCGGGTATGTAATGTCGCGCGACCGCGCCGCTCATCCGAACGATCCACAATATCGTCGATCACTAGCGAGACATTGTGAAAAAACTCGATCACCACCGCTGAGGTCATGATCGGCTCCGGAATTGGCCCGGTCATCAGCGAGCGATAGCAGGCGAATATAGTGAGTGGACGGAAATACTTGGAGCCAGAAAAGAACTGCCATTCCAGTGCCTCACGCATCTCGGGGTCGCAACTCTGGATCCAGGTAGCAATCTGACGCCGTAGGGTCGTCATCTCGTCTGTGAAGCCAAGGGCAGCAATAACATCACTGCTCGCTCCGTCGAGGCTGGCCGCATCGTTCATAACTTCATCTCATGCCTGCGTTGTTGCTCATAGGGGTATGGTGATAGTGTTGCTTGGTCAGTGGTTTGGGCAATGGCTTCGCTGATCTGCTCGAGCTCGTATTGCAGGCGACGTGCTTCCCGTGTCGCAGCATCGCCGATCCCACGTAGAAAAGCACGCAGTTCATCGGCAAGCACCCGGCATTCGGCTGGCGAAACGGCGCTCTGGCCTGTGGTGTGTTCGGATGCAGCCTTTACAAGACTCGCCTCGTATTGAACAACGAGCTCTGCCAATGCGCTCCAGTAGCGCAATGAGCTGATGGCAGTGGCCATGCACGCTTGAGCTAAGACAGGCGACATATCGGTGAGCTGAGCGACCTCCACCGAATCCGTCTTTGGTGTCGAACAAGCGTCAATATTCCATGGCAATAAGAGCTCAAAGGATTTCGCTATGTTCTCCATCTGGCTTATCACGGCGCCAAACATGCTGCCTAGAAAATTAGAAAAAGGGTCTGCATGCCCTCCCCCACGGTCAAAAGTTTGACCATTGCGATCAACCATAACGAATGTCCCTGAGCTGATTTTGAATATCTTACATTAGGAGTGATGCTGGCGATCCATTGCACTGGGCGCATGGTTCCGACCAGATACAAATATATGTATATGAAAAAATATATAAATATGCTAATTTATACTTTTTAAGTAAGCTGAAACTGTGAAACCTCAAGCGTTAAGCCACTGGTTTACACTGGTTCGCAAAATGGCGTTGAGAACGTACCGGGGCTTTCTTGTGCAGCTCAACTCACAAACTCGTGCTTTTAAAGTGGCGTTTGTTTTTATAGAGTTTCTACAATCCGCTCAGCAATTTGTCAATTCTGCGGCGGTTCGAACTAAGCCTACATGAAAGATCGGCCACTTGTTGCCACGAGGATTAGGTTTGTCTGGGCTGCGAATAACGCCAACAGATTTCACTCTGCTCGCAGCCTTCGTTACATGGGACTTCGTTGCCCTCCAGCGAAGTCGACAGGTCAGTTTCGAGACAGGTTTCATGCAGTATTATCTACGCGACAGGCAGAAGCAGACACTAAACATAGTTGGTCGAATAATGTAGCATATGCAATGCCCTGACTGCAAAACCGAGAATCCGGATGCCGTCAAATTTTGTAATGAGTGCGGCACGCCACTCAAGCGGGTTTGCTCGAAATGTAGTTATGAGAATGTTACCTCAGCGAAATTCTGTAGCCAATGCGCGACTCGCCTTGAAGTATGGAAAGTTCCCGTAGTCGCGCTCAGCTTAGATCGCCCGATCACTATACCGGTGGTTGATGGGGAACGCAAGATTGTCACAGCATTATTTGCCGACATCAAAAACTCGATGGATTTGATGGTCAACCTTGACGCTGAAGAAGCACAGGCTATTGTTGATCCGACACTACGCCTGATGGGTGAAGCTGTGCGTTCCCTTGAAGGCTATGTGGTGCATACCACCGGGGATGGGATCTATGCATTATTCGGGGCGCCTGCTGCCTCCCACGACCATCCGCGGCGCGCTATCTATGCGGCACTCGAGATGCAAAGGATGCTGCGCTCTTTTGCTGAGCAACTGGCAAAACAGAACAAGCCTGCTATCGAAGTACGGGTTGGCATTAATACTGGCGAAGTGGTGGTGCGCACGCTCGATACAGGAGGTCGGGTTGAATATCTTGCTATCGGCCACGCCATCAACTTTGCTTCGCGGTTGCAGATTGCTGCGCCACCCGGTTCCATCGCGATCGGAGAGCGAACTCGGCGCTTGGTGGATGGTTATTTCGAATTGCTGGAGCTTGCGCCAATGTCGGTCAAGGGAATTAGCGATCCGATCGTCGCCTATGAAGTGACAGGACTGGGAGCCCTGCGGCGCCATCTGGAGGTATCGATGCGACGCGGTCTCAGCAAGTTCGTCGGACGCGAGCGCGAGATGCACGCGCTGCATCTCGCGCTCGATTTGGCAATAAGCGGACAAGGGCAGATTGTAGCGATCATAACGGAGGCGGGCACTGGCAAATCACGCTTGCTTTTCGAGTTTAGCAGGACGCTGCCGCTCGAATGCAAAATCCTCGAAGCCTTTGCACTGTCGCACGGCAAGGCGATGCCATGGATGCCTGTCATAGACATGCTGCAAAACTATTTTGATATTCGAATTGATGATAGCCCGGAAATACGTAGAGATAAAATCAATGCTTCACTAACAGAACTCGATCCATCGCTGCACAATGCAGCGCCGTACTTGTATAGCTTGCTCAGGATCAACGAGGCAACAGATTCATTGAGTCAGATGGATCCGTTAGTTAAGCGATTACGCTCGCTCGACGCGATAAAGCGAATTATCCTTGCAGAAGCGCTGAAGCAGCCTCTCATTTTAATGTTCGAAGATTTGCATTGGATAGATGCCCAGACCAGGCTGCTTCTTAATCTTTTGGCAGACAGCATTAGGAACTCTAGGATCTTGTTATTAGTGACTTACCGACCTGAGTATGACTCCGACATATTTAACAAAGATAACTATACAGAAATAAAAATCGATCCGTTGAATTTTCATGGAGCCGAGGAGCTACTCTCGTCGTTGCTTCCTAATGCAGATGAACTCAGCCCACTTAAGCGTTTCATCATTGATCAAACCGGCGGCAATCCTTTCTTTATGGAGGAAATCGTCCGCTCACTGTTCGAAGACGGAACGCTGATTAACGACGGGGCTATCAGGCTCACCAAACCACTTGGTCAACTTCAGGTGCCTCCTACCATTCAAGGGACAATTGCTGAGCGTATTGATAAACTGCCAGCAGCACATAAAGAGTTTCTGCAGACCCTAGCGGTGCTAGGAGTCCGCTTCCAGATTGATTTGATTTTTGAAGTCTGTAGTGGGATACAAGCACCTCTGGATGAGATGCTGACTGACTTGAAAGAGGCTGATTTTATCTACCCACAGCCAGGTCAGAATCTAACAATTTATCTATTTAAGCACGTTCTGACCCAAGAGGTCGCTTACAACTCGTTGCTCACTCATCGGCGCAAAAGTTTGCACGAACATGTCGGTCAGACGATAGAGTTAATCTATGCTGAAAAGCTGCATGATCATGTTAGCCAATTAGCATATCATTACAGCCGCACCAGCAATACTGATAAGGCTATTGAATACCTTGGGCAAGCAGGCGAGATTGCGATCCAACGTTCTGCGCATGTGGAAGCAGCAGAGAGCCTCAACGCAGCGATCCGCTTGTTAGATTCCCTGCCTGATAGCTCCGAGCGTGTTGCACAGAAGTCACGTTTCTGGTTAGCCCTTGGGGTCTCTCTCCAGACGAGTATGGGCTATGCCGCGAGTGAGGTTGGAGAGGCATACGAGAAGGCGCGTGAACTAAGCGAGCGATGCGGGGATAGGTTGCAACTTATTTCTGCGGTTCGGGGACATTCAGTTTTTAGTATTGTCAGGGCAGACTACGAAACGGTATTTCGCCTAGGCGAAACATTAAAAAGTTTAGATGATGGAAATCAAGAATACTCTATCGAATACCTTTTGACTCTAGGTCTAGCCTCGCTTTATACAGGGCAGCTGAAATTGGGCAAGAAGTATTTCTTAGAGGCTGTAACTCCTAGGAGGGAAAAGCAAGCTATTGAAACAATTCAGTATGCCGGTCATTCGAGAGCGTTTTCTCTCTCATACTTCGCCCTTAACATGTGGTACCTTGGCTATCCAGACACTGCACTGAAGCATAGCGAAGAAGCTTTAAATCTTGCCCAGAACCTATCAATACCGATAACCATGGCTCAGGCACAGGGTATGTATGGGTTGCTCTGCCATACTAGGCGGGAGTATAGGGTTTCCGAAGAATGGATTGATAAGACTGTTGCCTATGCAGCTGCACAAGGATTTCCATACTGGTTTACTTTTGGGTCGATTCTAAAAGGATGGTTGATAGCTGAACAGAGTAATAATGGTTCTGGAATCATTCAGTTCGAAGACAGCTTGCGTGACTACCGTGCAAGCGGAGCGAGGATTGGTCTGCCCTGGTTTCTGGCTTTGCGAGCCGAGATACTCGCGAAAAATGGACAGATCGAGGAAGGGTTGCTCGCCATCGAAGACGCTTTTTCCGGCATCAATGAAACGGACGAGCGTTATCACGAAGCCGAACTGCACCGCCTCAAGGGTGAGTTGTTGTTAACGAGAAAAACACCCGAGGCAATCAATGTTGGAGAATCATGCTTCCAGCGAAGTTTGAAGGTTGCCAGCAGCCAAAAGGCAAAATCACTGGAGCTGCGTGCTGCTACTAGTCTCGCGAGCTTGTGTTTGCGCCAGGGGCGCTTCAAGGAGGGGGTGAAGCTCCTCAGCCCAATCTATGGCTGGTTCACAGAAGGCTTTGATACCCCCGATTTGATGGATGCGCGTCGCCTGTTGGACGAGCTCTTTAGAGTCGGTAGCCTTCAGAAAGAGGACGTTTCTTGAGGCACTTTAAGTCGCCCGAACCAGGGTAATAGCTTAGCTTCTATAATTTCCTCCGTCGGCTATTTAATCTGCACTTCTTAAGTTTTTGCTCACCAGCAGAGAAAGCATAATGCATTAACAACAGACTTGTTACAAAAATCAAGCAACTGGATTGAGTTCAAAGTTGTACAACCCTATAATTAAGATGGAGCGGAGTCCAAATCGCTTTCTGCGTAAGCCTTTAGCGGAGCAAAGCTCTATGCAATAATGCTCTGACAGAATCCGAAAGAAAGATTTTGAGTCGCCGATTCACATGTTCAATGGCGATACGTCACTAGGGCAATTGACAATTAGTTTGATGGTTGCTTGCGATTTAGATACTAAAGAAAAGATCAAAGGATTAACTTAGATACTGTTATTTATTAATCACCAAATGACTTCTTTTAATCAATTTGACTTTAACTTTATTGCTTCTTTTCCTCTCTTTAGGGATATTGATCCATGTTTAATTATTCCACTTCTGAAAAATTGTGAAATTAAATCATTAAATAAAGGTGAAATAATATTAAGGGTAGGAGATAAAAATAATTATTTATATTGGTTATTATCTGGAAGTTTGAGAGTCTATTTATCTATGCCTGAATCCTCAAAAATAGATCAGCAAACTGGATTTACTATTGCTCCAGGCGAAAGCTTTGGTGAGATGTCTATCGTCGACAATAGTCCTGTTTCTGCCTGCGTAGCAGCAACCGAAGATTGCCATCTTCTTGCCATGCATGAACGGGTTTTTTGGGAACAATTGATCTGCCTGCCAGGTATCGTCAAAAATTTAATGAAAGTGTTATCAAATCGCTTGCATCAGCGTGATGAAATAAGTCTAAAAAATCTCGAACAACAATTAAGCTTTGCCAAACGTTCAGAAGCCGAGCGAATTCAGTTTAATGATGAGCTTGAACTTAAGAATACAGCTTTACAAAAGGCAAAGGACGAATTAGCTGAGTACAGCCGCACACTGGAGAAAAAAGTCTCTGAACGCACTCAAGAACTGTCTCAAACCCTAGAAATTCTTAAAGCCACCCAAGCGGAACTGATCTTTGAAAACGAGTTGCTCAGAACTACCGAACAATCTTCTACCTTTGATTATCAAGTTGGGGGTAGCTTGCCCATGGATGCTCCTACCTATGTTGTGCGCTCCGCAGACCGTTTTTTGTACAAAGCTCTAAGACGCGCGGAGTTTTGCTACGTCCTCAATCCTCGGCAGATGGGCAAATCTAGCCTGATGGTGCGGATGATTGATCACTTGCAGCGGGAAGGGGTTTACTGCGCTCCGATCGACATGACCCGCATTGGCAGCGAAACCGTTACCCCTGACCAATGGTACAAGGGGGTTGCATTTGAACTAGGACGACGTTTTGGTCTGTTCGGAAAGTTCAATCTTAAGGCTTGGTGGAAAGAGCGAGAAGATGTTTCGCCTGTTCAGCGGCTGAGTGAATTTATCGAAGAAGTCTTACTGGTGGAAGTTGGCGTAGAGGAGGGGACTCCTGCCAAACTGGTGATTTTTATTGACGAGATTGACAGTAT
The DNA here is from genome assembly GCA_019359715.1 of Aphanocapsa sp. GSE-SYN-MK-11-07L. GTDB lineage: Bacteria > Cyanobacteriota > Cyanobacteriia > Thermosynechococcales > Thermosynechococcaceae > JAHHGS01. The sequence continues at coordinate 7,269 of JAHHGS010000048.1, forward strand.
CCTGGGGCTAAAATTTCCAGTTAATGACTTTTTTGCCCTGATTCGCTCCTGCTACAACCAGCGTAGTCTCAATCCTGAGTATCGGCGTTTAACCTTTGCTCTGTTTGGCGTCACGACCCCCTCAGATTTAAGTACTAATAATCAAATAACGCCTTTCAATATTGGTCAGTCGATTCAACTGGAGGGCTTTAAAGAGTATGAAGCCCAACCTTTACTGCAAGGATTGGCCGAGAAAGTGAGCAACCCGCAGACATTGCTCAAGGCTGTCTTAGCGTGGACGAGCGGGCAGCCTTTTCTGACTCAAAAGATTTGTAAGCTGATCCGTAATACTTCATCTCCGATTCCTGCCAATGGAGAAGCCTGCTGGCTTGAAAACTTGGTGCAGACAAACGTAATTGAAAATTGGGAGTCTCAGGATGAGCCTGAGCATTTGAGGACGATTCGCGATCGCCTGCTCCAAAGTAAACAGTCAGTGCGGCTGCTAGAACTTTACCAACAAGTGCTATGTCAGCCGGAAGTCTCCGTTACAGCTAGCCCTGAGGAAATGGAATTGCTTTTGTCAGGGCTGGTCGTCAAGCAGCAGAGATGTCTCAAGGCCAACAACCGGATCTACGCCTCAATTTTTGACAACAGTTGGGTCGAACAGCACCTTCAGGAAGCCAATCGTGACAAATAGCAAGCGTTAAAGGATCAAAACTAAATCTTCACTCTCAGTCTCACCAATAATCGTGACTTAGACCTGCTATGGATTTTGTATTTCCAATGATAGATTGATCTTTCGTCAATCTCTGGTGACATGTAAAGAGTACGAATTACATTTTGCCGATTCGTTGCTAGCAATTTAAGCGTGGAGAAACAGGGCATGGTAGAGGACAGTCCTAATTTGGGCGAAAAGGCAATTAGTAAAGTAGCAGAGCTTGGCATTGCCAATCAGTTAGATCAAGCGGAAGACATTAGTGTAGATATTCGGACAGCGCCTGAAAAACTGATTCAGGGAGAAGTGGATTCGGTTGCGATTATTGGTAAAGGCCTAGTAATGAAGCAAGATCTACGGATGGAAAGTTTGGAAGTCACGACTGATCAAGTCGCGATTAATCCCCTAAGGGCGGTTTTTGGCACGATTGAACTGACGCGTCCTACCACTGCTGTAGCTCAAATTGTCTTAACCGAAACTGATATCAATCGTGCCTTTAACTCCAACTATCTTCAGTCCAAGTTAAAGGGATTAACGATGCAGATAGACGGCAAGCCCGTCACGGTTGATGTTAGAGAAACAGTGATTAATTTGCCCGGCGACAATAAGTTTGTAATCACTGCTGATTTTTTATTAAAAGAGCAGCAGGCGATGAAGCAACTTTCGGCAACTGCGATTCCTCAAGTCCAAGCGGATGGACATCGGATTTCTCTGGAAATTCTATCTACCGAAGGGCAAGGGCTGGAGGCGGAACTTGTTGTTGCCATCTTAGAGCAACTGACTGCTCTACTAGATTTACGTAACTTTGATATCCCCGGTATGTCGCTGCAACTGCACGAGCTAGATGTTCAAACAGGCAGAATAGTCATTCAGGCTCAGACTCAAATTGAGCAGATTCCTTCCTAATTTTTATTCCTCAGCTTTAGGAGAAGCAACCATGACCGACACTCCGAATATTCCTCCCTTTATTGAGAGTAATGAGCGTGAATATCGTGACAGTGGAGTTCCCAGCACGGTTGCGATCGCGGGGCACCCTTTGCACCCTCTGATTGTTACCTTTCCAATTGCCTTTCTAACGGCTGCCTTCGCAACTGACTTAGGCTACTGGTTCACCCAAGACTTCTTCTGGGCCCGAGCCTCGTTTTGGCTGATTGGATCAGGCTTGGCGGCTGGTCTGATTGCTGCCCTAACAGGGATGCTGGATTTCCTTAAAATTGATCGGGTCAAAAAGCACAGCGCAGGCTGGATTCATATGGTTGGCAATGTTGCCGCCCTGCTTTTAACCCTAGTCAATTGGTGGCTGCGGCGAAACAATGTGGAAGGTGCTGTTTTGCCGGCAGGTATCATCATTTCGTTGGTTGTCGCGTCCCTACTCGGTGTGACAGGTTGGTATGGGGCTGAACTGGTTTATCGACACAAGGTGGCTGTGATTGGCGAAAGCAGTCGCCATGAACCGTGAAAAGGATTCAGATTGATTAAATAATTTAAGGAGAGTTGTCATGATGACTTTAATTTCTGGTGCGATCGCACACGTTCAAGCGATGCTGAGACAGTTGCACATTCAGAAGCTTTTAGCTGCTGTTGTGATGAGTGCGATCCTGCTAGTTGGCAATGTTAGTCCTGGTTCTACCAATGAAGCCCTCGGCAAAGCAGTCCGCGATCGAGTGAATCAAGTTGACCGATCAGACCGGCCGAATACGACTGGCGAGTGGCAACAAGAAGCTCGTGAAACAGAAGGGCAACCGGGTAAGCGTTTAGAACGAGTGGCTAAAGAATCAGGGCAAGCGTTTAAGCAGTTTGGTTCAAACTACGTTGAGGGAACGAAAGAAGCTGCTGGTGATTTACGGAATAAAGTGACCGGCAACTGAGCAGAATTTTATTCCGTTTTGAGAGGGTGTTTGGAAAGTATCTTGGGCTTCGTTGACACCTTTACGATCCCCCCTTAAAAAGGGAAACAATCTCAAAGTCCCCCTTTTTAAGGGGGATTTAGGGGGATCAAAGTAGCTAGAGAATATTGAACTTACTATTGCCATTCAACTCTCAAAGCGATCGCAACAACTAGCGCGATTAACCCCAGCGTCCGCCGGAAGTAGTTAACGCCCTCAAAGAGTTCCAGCCAGGCCCAAGTGAATAGAGAGCCAAACGCAACTGCATCTAGAACGGTGTAAGTGCTGCCGCTCGTAAACAAAAGCTTGAGTCCAGTTGCCACGACCCAAGTCAGAAGCGGCAGATTTGGCGGTTGAGCTAAGACAACATTGCCCTCATCATCCCGAAAAGTTTTGTCAAACAGGCTATTTTCCATTTCTCTTGCGATACTCCAGGTACAGGTGGTTGAAGGCATCAGGGTTTTCAGCTTTGCAGCTTTCCCTTCGTCTTTACTTTTAAGTTACTGGAGCGGGGAATGACAATTCATCCACCCAAAGATCGAAAATTGAGGATTTCTAATCAATTGAGGATTGGACTTCAGCCTTTGCCTGACTTAAAACTGTTTTTTGATCGGAGGAATAGAGGGACTCCCTGCTCGATCGCGCCAGAGCACCAAAGGAACGCTGAGTATGCCCAGAATTATCACCGTTCCCGCCAAAATCCAAATTAGCAGACGGCTAGGGCGATAATTTCCTCGTTCAATTTGCAGAAATACCTGGTTATATCGCCATGCCGCCAAGGCAATCGTAGTGATACCGAAAACAACCAAGCTCACACCCAAATTTTCAGCATTAAACAGCGGATGGGGCGGTAGCTCCTGCTGGGTAAACGCCGTTTGGAGTTGGCGCAGGAATAGGCTAAACTGCGCGATCGCAAATCCAAACCCAATTAATGCTAGGGCAGTTCGCAACCAGGCTAAGAAGGTGCGCTCATTGGCTTGATGTTCGCGCTGGCGGTCAATCTTTTGCTTTTCGTTCACAGTTTTGCTCTTAATCTATTATGAATGCTTACATTCGTGATTTAGACATAAAGGGCCAAGCGAGATCGATAATAGTAAAGCTCTGCGATGATTGATGATTATGAGTTTTTCGATGATAACGGCTGATTTTTGGATTTGGTTAGCGGTAGTCGCGATCGCGCTCAGTGTTGGGATCGGAGTCATGCTGCGGGCTTATCTGGGAAGTGGGGGGCTAGCTCCCTTATTCAAAGAACCGATCGCCCTTAGCTCAGACTTAGACGATGCAGAGGCGCAGGTTTCTTTTAGTAAAGGAGAAGAAGCGTTTCGGGCTGGTCGCTATCGGTGGGCAGCCGATAAATTCAGCCAAGCGATTCAACTCTCACCTGGTTTAGCCGAGGCGTATCATAATCGGGGGCTGCTGGCCGCCAACATGCGTCAGACCACGGAAGCTGCTTCAGATTTAGCCCAAGCCGGAGAATTCTATTTCCAACAGGAAAAGAAAGCAGCCCTGAGTCAGGTTCGCGAAGATCTAGAAACGGTTAAGGCGGGTAAACCTATCCGCAAACGCTAGCAGACAAACCGCAGATTAGGATTCATCGTAAGCTTCAAGGTCGAGTAAATGTAAATAAGGTTCTGCCAGCTCTGGGCGCTGAAACGCCAGCGATCGCAGTAGGTGCCAGTCTTCTAGAGCGGCAAAGGGAGTTTCATAGTCATCTTCATCCAACCGTTGCGCCAGTTTCACGACGTCTGCCTCAGTGAAAGCAGTCACATCTGGATGATTGAGCTTGGCGGTGGTCATGACATTTCTCCCGAATCAGTGAGCGGCAGGCTGCGAAAAACAACTTACCGATTACCCCTGCTTTATAGCTTACATGGTGTTGCTGGTAGACAAAATTTTTCGTTTTTCAGATAAAAACTTAACAGCTTCTGCCTCAAATATTTGAAGTACATATTCTAGGACAGATTATTGTTTGAAGTCCTGATCAATCTGAGCGGAGCAGGCATTGTCAGCATTAGTTTTGATAGCCTGACAATTTAGCTAGATCCTGTAATGACATCACACCAGGATACAGCTTGCCGTTAATTTCCCAAGTGGGATAGGCTTGAATGCCTGCTTTTTGACACAAATTTGGCTGCGGATTTTTACCCCGTGGATCGCACTCAATATAGTTAATTTGGCTGAGCGCCTGACCGAACATTTCTTTTTGCTGAGTGCAATGGGGGCACCAATAGGCACCATACATCTTTGCCCCAATTTTCTTAAGTTGAACTGCTAGACCCGCAGCAGTGGTCTGCTGATTTGTGGTTTGGGCCACAGGGATGAATGTTTGACCAGCTTTGACAGCTTGCCAACTCGCGATCGCACTCATGCCCACAACGACACTACTAGCAGCAATCAACAGTTTTTGAATCGACATTGGTTTCGATTAATCTTCGATAAATGTTTGAGTAAGACACTGTCCGCCTTCAGTGACAGCACGGCTTGAGAATCAACCTTAACCAATTATCAACGACTTGATCGCGATCGCCATAGAATTAATTGAGACCCGCATCGTTAGTTTACTGGTTTTAAGATTATGACTTCGGTACAGCCCCACCAAAAAGCCAGAGCCTTAAAATCTTCTAGCCGCCGCCCAGCCAAAGAACTGTGCAGCGAATGCGGGTTGTGCGACACCTATTACATTCACTACGTCAAGTCAGCCTGTGCCTTTTTAAATCAGCAAATTGCCGATTTAGAAGAACAAGCCCACGGGCGCAGTCGGGATTTAGAGCAGCCCAATGAGCTGTATTTTGGGGTTCATCAAAGCATGATTGCCGCCCGCAAGCAGGAGCCGATCGCTGGCGCTCAGTGGACTGGCATTGTCAGTAGCATCGCGATCGCCATGCTCAACCAAGGCTGGGTCGAAGGCGTGGTTTGTGTCCAAAATACGGCGGTTGATCGGTTTCAGCCCCAGCCAATTATTGCCCACACCCCAGCGGAGATTTTGGCTGCGCGGGTGAATAAACCCACCTTGTCGCCTAACCTATCGGTGCTAGAGCAAATTGAGCAGTCCGGTATGAAGCGGCTATTGGTGATTGGTGTCGGCTGTCAGATCCAGGCCTTGCGGGCGGTTGAAAAGCAACTGGGGCTAGAGAAACTCTACGTTTTAGGCACACCCTGTGTCGATAACGTCACCAGAGCGGGGCTGCAAAAATTCTTAGACACGACCAGTCGATCGCCGGAAACCGTTGTTTATTACGAGTTCATGCAAGACTTTCGAGTCCACTTTAAGCACGAAGATGGCTCAACCGAAACCGTGCCCTTTTTTGGCTTAAAAACCAATCAACTCAAGGATGTGTTTGCTCCCTCCTGCATGAGCTGCTTTGATTACGTCAATTCTCTAGCTGACTTAGTTGTCGGATATATGGGCGCGCCCTTTGGCTGGCAGTGGATTGTCGTCCGCAACTCAACCGGCCAGGAGATGCTAAACCTGGTGCAAGATCAACTCGAAACTCAACCCGTCACCTCAAAGGGCGATCGCCATAACGCGGTGCAGCAGAGTATTCCTGCCTACGACAAAGGCGTAACGCTACCCATGTGGGCCGCCAAGCTAATGGGTGTGGCGATCGAGCGGATTGGCCCAAAAGGCTTGGAATATGCGCGCTTCTCCATTGATTCTCACTTCACCCGCAACTATCTCTACGTCAAACGCCAGCACCCTGAAAAGCTAGATCAACACGTGCCAGAGTTTGCCAAACGAATTGTCAGCCAGTACAAATTGCCAGATTAAACTAGCGCCGACTAATCGCCGTCTTTGGCTTGCCAGAGAATGGCTTGCTTGGGCTGTGGATTGGGCAACTTGAGCGAAATTAGACCAGCAGCAAGGACAAACAGGGTTGAAACCCACAAACAGCCAACTAGCCCAAACCATTGATAAATCAAACCCGATAAAACCGTGCCTGCTAAACGTCCACCGGAGTTGGCCATGTAGTAAAACCCGACGTTCAGCGCCACCTTGTCATCATCGGTAAAGGCCAGTACGAGGTAAGAATGCACCGCAGAATTAAAAGCAAACACAACTCCAAACAGCAGCAAGCCCGCCACGATCGCCAAATCGGCAGGCAGACCGGCCGTGAGGGCGATCGCAATCAGGGCTGGTACTCCCGTTAGAGAATGTTTGTAAATGTTAGTTAAGCTGTTTCTTTTTTCCACCTTCTGCGATTGTTGTCTAATCGCCGTAGCATCAAGCGAATCATGGCAACATACACCATTCCCTCATGATTCTCTGGCAAC
>JAHHGS010000049.1 GCA_019359715.1 Aphanocapsa sp. GSE-SYN-MK-11-07L
ATTACCTGCCGAAGTTTCTCAAAAATGACCCGCCGAGGTTGCTGTCATTTGGGTGCCGAAGTTAGTGTCTTTAGGCCGCCGAAGTTAGTGTCTTTGGGCTGCCGAGGTTAGTGTCTTTAAGCATGGGGGACATTATAAATATCCTTATGAATGACATGGGCGGCATGGATTTTACCCAGAATACCAGTGAGTTCTATGGCAAGACGCAGAAAAGCGGATAAGAGCATGGGGTTGTAAGCCCAAACCCTCGAAATTTCCCGCTCAGTGTCGCAAGCCAGCTAACGACAGATCGGAGCCGATAGGTTGAATTGCCGCCTGTCGTGAAACACCTGTTTCACGACAGGCGGCAACCGACATCGAAAACTTCGCTGCAAACTACGCTAGAAATGTGCGAAAAACCATGCCGCAATGCGCTACCACACGGAAACCTTGAAACAAAGGTTTTCCGCACATTTTGGCAGGGATTGATTGGGAATAATGCACTGATTTGAGGTCTGTGGGAAATTTCGAGGGTTTGGGCTTACAACCCCTTTAAGCAACGAATTATCCCTGAAGGGGGTAGAGATCATTTCTACTTTAGCAATCCCACATTCCTTTGACGCACAATCTATTATTTTAGGGGCAGCAAATACTCCAAAGAGTGAAGTAAATCGTAAGGCTCCCGCCCTCTGATCGTGCTGAAACTACGATCTGGATGGATCAAGATAACAGGTGGTTTACCGCGCGTGAAGTTAAATGCCTCGGAGTAATTGTAGGCACCAATGCTGTGAAAGACGATGATATCGTCAACTTCTGGAAGTTTTCTGATTGAGCAATGACTCATCAAATCGTAGGACATACACAGTGAACCAAAAAACTCGATCGGCTGGGTAAATTCTTCTCTTGAGCCGTCAGAGCTTGCTGCTGAAGCGATACTTACTGGATAAGCCACATAGTAAGTTGAAGGAACCAGGTTCAGACCACCATCTAGAATAATTACGGTTCGTTGCTCTTGCTGCTTGATGTTGATCGCCTTAGTGACAAACAACATACTGTCAGTTACCAGTGCGCGACCTGGCTCCAAGATTAAGAGTGTTTCTGCCGGAAAGAGTTGTTCTACTGCTGTGCAGACTTCTCTAGCAAATTCTTCAATTTCAGGGACATACCAATCTTTTGCTCTGATTTCGAGGGGGCGATTATTTTTGACTGCAAAGCCGCCACCAATGTCAACATACCGCAAGATTCGTTGTTGGGGATCGAAGTGACGTTGAACCAAGGTGTGCAGTTCTTTAAGTGCTGTGATATAGCTATTTGGATCGCAAATACTTGTGTCGAGGTGAAAATGAAATCCCTCCAACTCAAGATACTGACTCGCTAAGACATGGGCAATCGCTGCATCTGCTGCTCCATTATCCACATCAAAGCCAAACTTATAGCCAAATTCACGAATATGCCCAGTTGAAATACGTAATCCAATTTTTGCTTGAATTCCGCAAGACTGTGCAACATCCGCCACTTGTAAGAGTTCATGCCAGTTATCAACATTGAGAATGACGTTCTCCGCGATCGCTAATGTCAGTTCATCTTTTGTTTTACCGGGGCCATTAAAGACAATTTGCGAATAAGGCATCCCCAGTTTATGGGCAGTGTGCAGTTCATCACCTGTAACTACTTCAGCCCAGGCTCCTTCTTGGTGAATAATTTGACAAACTGCTAGCAAAGGATTGGTTTTGTAGGAGTAAGCAATCTGGACATTTTGACGGTAGGTATGAAATGCATTGATAAAGCAGCGAACAGTTGTCCGCAAAATTTTTTCGTCTACCAGATAGAGGGGAGTGGCGTAGGTTGAAACGGCCGCTGAGATGTAATCCATATTCTTTCTGAGATGGTAGTCAAGGGAGGATGCGCTTGTAGAATCTTAAAGCCGATCTAACCAAAGTCTATTTAAGTAACCTTTTAGAGAAGCATGTCTATGTTTTGGCTGGGGCGGCTTCAGTTAGCGATCGATAAACTAACTTTTGAAAATATTGAATCAACCATTCCCGATCTAATAGTAAACGTCCATGAGACATTGCTCCAGACTGTAAGCCAGCTTGAACAGATTCCAGAAGCTTTACATCTTCCTGCCCAACTCGATTATCAAAATCAATAAACCTCTCAATAAAGGTTTCATCTGCATCTCCATCAAAAAAATATTCACAAAATGTATGGGTTTGCTGGGGGGTAACTGGATTAAAAGTATAAACCGTCAAGTTGCCTTGCCCAGGCCAAACTGTAAAAGTACAGTTTGGCCAAAGCAGAACAAATAAACTCTCTTTAACATCTCCATCAGTACCATAGGGACTAGCGTTACTTTGCATTCTTGAATGAAGTTGACGCAGAGGCGCTTTGCCGATCAAGGCATTGCCAACTGCACTTAGAGCATAGGCATCTGGATCTAAAATTTTTAGAAGGCTGGGGTGATTAAAAGTGCAGTGATAGCATTCCAAATAGTTTTCAGCAATGACTTTCCAGTTTACTGACATATCAGATACAAATTTTTGTCGCGATCGCAGTTTTTCTATGTTCATACCAGACGATAACAATAGCTCTGGTAATATTCCCAGATGAGTTTCCAGTGGTTCAGCCTCGGAGTCCAAGTTGACAAAAATGAATGGACCCCAAGTATCTACTTTGACGGGTAACAAACTCAAGCTTGCGAGATCCAGATCGGGGTTAAAGTCATAGCCTGGTACAACTTGCAGCACGCCATCTAGATCATATCTCCAAGCATGATAAGGACATTGAAGAATCTTAGTATTACCAGCACCGAAAGCAACTTCACAGGCACGATGGCGACAAATATTTATAAAAGCCCGTAATTCATTGGCAGCATTTCGCACAATTAGGATAGGCACATCTCCACAGCGGTGAGTCAGATAATCTCCAGGCTGAGTAAGGCTCTGAATATTTCCAGCATATTGCCATATACGTTGGAAGATGGCTGTTTGCTCTTGTTTCAAAAGAGTAGGTTCGCTGTACCATGCAGATGGTAAAGTCCATCCTTGTGTAAGTTGATCGCTCCAATCGTCTAAACTGTTTGAATCTGTATTACTCGAGTTACCAATTTTCATAATAGACGCGTCCGCAATTAAATCCATAAACATAGAAGATGAAATTTTATTTTGCTAACCTCCAATCCTAGCCTGGGAACTTTTTGAGGGTTCCACTCTCCTGTGCAACTTCGGGTCGCACACAAAACTTTACAACGTGTCCCATTTTACACATATTTCGGCGGATACCCTATCTATGTGTTTTCATAAACGACAGCGTTAGGTTGATAAGATCGCCAAGGCGTATGCTGAATCCCGCAAACCACCTGCGTTGCCCAAGGGAAATGATTATAAAAATTTTGCTTATAGTAATACTCAGTACGATGCAGCAAGGGAAACTGTTGCTGCTCTTGCTTAAATGCCTGCTCCTGTACCCGATCGCAAATTGCCTGTTCAAAAGTATCCAAATAAACTTTCCCTACTCCTTCCGGCATTGGAACTTTGCCGCGCTCTAGTATTTCGATCGGCAGTCGTCCTGTGAGTACTTTGCGAAGCAAGAGCTTCTCCTTAACTTCATAATTGGTGTAAGCAGAGCGAGACATACGATATTCCGTGGGCAACGCCAGCAGAAATGTTAGCAGAGCTTTGTCCAAATAAGGTGATCGCGTTTCTAGTCCAAATGCAGCAAACGTCCGTTCACCTAACAATTCTGTTTTATGTAAATCTTGTACTTGATGCTGGATCTCTTCATCGTATGCGGCCTCCGATGGAGCCTCTGCAAAGAATCGGTAGCCACCTAAAGCCTCGTCAGGTCCGATGCCATCTAGCAGAACTCGCACATCGGTTTTCTCTCGAATATACTTTGCCAAGAAGTAGAGCAAAATATGATTTGGTACCAAAACCGGATTAAAGGTTTCAATCACGCGAATAATCGTGTCAGCTTCTTGTAAAGCATCCAGGATGCTAACCTGGACTTCATGATGTTCAGTGCCGAGGTAATCTGCCACCCGTCTGGCACACTGCAAATCGGTTGAGTCTGCAACGCCAATGCTGAAGGTTTTAAGTTGTCCTGGGTAGAGTTGAGCTGCAATTGCAGCTACACCGCTCGAATCAATTCCGCCAGATAGGAGAACACCAACAGGTACGTCACTCATTAGGCGTTTTGCGACTGCATCGACTAATTTTTCTTGCAGTGCTTGCACAGAGGCCGTGAATGAAATCGGTTCCGAACCTAGTGTTGGATATTCAAAAAATTGAGTGCAGTTAACCGAGCCAAGACCGCGAATCACACCATAAGTACCGGGTGGGAACTGCTGAACTTCGTTGTGGATGGCAGCTTTTAGCTCAGAGGCAATGACTAAACTATCCTCGGAAATTCCGATATAAAGCGGTTTTTCTCCAAGGGGGTCACGAGCAATGTAGAAGCACTTTTCTTGGGCAGAATATAGCACCAGTGCAAAAACGCCGTCTAAGTAATCTACCATTTGCACCCCATATTGTTCATAGAGGGGGAACAGAACTTCACAATCCGAGTGAGAACGAAATGGATAAGAGGCAAGCTGTTTTTCTTGCAGTTGAGCAAAGTTGTAGATTTCGCCATTGCACATTGCGAATGAACCGTCCTCATAGGTGAACGGCTGATTGGCAGCGTCAGAGCGATCGTTGATTGCTAAACGATGAAAGCCATAGTGAACCTCATAACTCTCGTGTCCGAGTCGCAATTCCTTGACACAAAATATGCTGCTATCGGGGCCACGATGTCGCATTGAAGAAAATTCCTCGAAAGATTTTTGCTGTCGAGAATAGTTACCTTGCTGCCTCTCAATTCGCAAGTAAATGCCACACATGATTCAAGCACTCTCCAAAATGTGTCGAAATACCATTCCTTACTCAATCTTTCTAAACCGAAAATAGCTGAGACAAAGGTATCCAGCTTTTCCAGCATCACACCAACTTTGGAAAACTTGCTGCTCAAACTGGCGGCGTTCTTGGCTTAATGTTTGCATTTGGCGAGAAGCATCTGCCCAAGCGTCCACGTCATCTGCATAACCGATCGCTAGGTTTTCAGAAAAATCGTTGTACCGTATGAGTTGAAACCCTACTGCATAGCCTAAACTTAAATAAGACTGAGTTGATACAATTTCTCCCAGACCCCATTTCCTCTGTAAAATGGCAGCACGCACCACTTCTGACTCGTCGCGTCGTGTCAGATCGCTCATCACAAATAATCCTTGAGGCTTGAGAACCCGATGCACCTCTCGAAAGACTCGCTCTTTGCTGACTGCATCTAGTAGGCAGTCTTGTGCAATCACAACATCGTAAGTTGCATCAGCGAAGGGCAATTGAGCAAAATCTGCTTCAAAAATCTGGATCAAATGGTTCAGTTTCTGTTCGTCATTTTTGCGTTGATTAACTGTGTTTTGCAGTGTACTGACGTTGACACAATCAACAGAGCAGCCAAATAGATCGGCCAAGTAGCGCGCTGTTCCTCCATATCCTGAACCAATGTCAAGCACTCGTTTGCTCATTGAACTTCCTGGCACTTTAAACTCAATGCCAGATAAGAGTTCCTGCGTAGCTCTCAGCCCACCCGTTTGAATATTGTTTGGATCTTCGTAGATGCCAATGTGATTAAATTCATCCCCACAAGCGTTTAGAAAGAATTCATTCACTTCCAGATTGTCATACCACGACTTAGCGTCGTTCGTAGTTGTGTGAACCATTGCATCCTTAGTTATTGGAAAGAGTAAGAGGTTATCACAAAACAACCTTGCCTTTTTTGAGTGAGAAATGCTTTCTCAGTAAGCTTTCTAGATAGTAAATTGTAAAAGTTGTTTCTTGAAAGTCTCTAAGTACAGGATAACGATGAGGCTAGACTTGCTGCTGATTCAGTTGCACAATTAAAGAAAATTTTGAAGCGTCAATGTCCTTTGAAAACTTTCTAGACGGAACAAGAGTAGATTCTGGGAATTCTATCAGTAAACCCAATCGTGGCGATCGCTTCATTCTGGCAAGTTGACTCAGCAATTTGCCGTAATGTAATAGCCTCTTGTCCCTGACATCCTAACAACACAACCTCATCCCCAACTGCGATCGGATCGTCCTCAATCTCTACCGCCAGCTTATCCATACAGATATCACCTACAATCGGATAGCGTTTGCCTCGAATCAGTATTTCACCACTACTAGAGACTTCACGGTTGTATCCATCACCATAACCGATTGGCACAATAGCCACTCGCATGGCCTGATGAGTACGAGGTTTGTATCCTAGTGAAGCACCACGCAAGTGCTGCCGAAGCATGGTCACCTGTGATTTAAGTGTCATTGAATCACGCAGATCCCAACTGCCCCCTTGACTTGCACCATTGAATAGAATGCAGCCACATCGCACCATGCCATAGTGCAGTTCGGGACACAACGCTACACCAGGAGATGCCAAAAGGTGTTTGAGGGGTATCGAAGACAGACAGTCTGCTAGGGTCTTGAAGCAATCTGCCTGCTTTGAGAGCTGCTTATCGTCCGGTTCGGCATATTCACTTAACGCCAACTGCGAATACAGCCCTACTACCTTGCATTGAGGGATTTGTTGCAGCAATTCAACACAATATAGGACTTGTTCTGGCTCAATGCCTGTAATTCCCATCCCTGTATCCACTTCAACATGCACTTTCAAGCCTGTATCTATGAAGCGACAGGCTGTCTCAATTGCAGCAACAGCCTTTACCACAGATACAGCAACTTCAACATCATGTTGGGCGGCTTCAATATACTGGTCAATGTAGCAGTTGAACGAGAGAATTGGAGTTTGAATGCCAGCTTGGCGAAGTGCGATCGCTTCCTCAACCAGTGCTACTCCAAAGTAATCAACTTGATTCGCCAGGTATAAACTAATCGGTAACAAACCATAGCCATAGGCATTTGCTTTAACCACCGCCATTAATTTGACGTTAGCACCAACACGACGACGAATCTGCTGCACATTATTAGAAATAATGCCCAAATTAACCTCAATCCAGGTGGGTCTCATCACTCCAGCAACCTTAAACGAGTTGCAAACTTACACTACCGAACCACATTCTACATTTCCAGTCTGCGGAGAAACCCTGAGCTTAAAGTGGTTTAGTTCACCTCTAGCCCCTGGATAAACCTCATCAAAAGCAACTTTTCCACAGACAATGCGTGTTTCTTCAGAGTTGAGTACATAAACCCCAGACTCTTCAAAACTTTCGATCCGAGGGCAGGCGGTATTCACAAAGATATCAATGAACGGTTTATATCGCTGTAGCTTTGCTGGAGTGACATCCGACATATATAGCAAGGAAACCTCATAGCCCTGCTCAAACAGTAAACTCCTCAGCTTTCTGGCGAGATTAACCCGCTGCTGTCCATGTCGTTTTTCAATCACAATGCCAAATCGTCTACTTCGCGTTGCCGTTTCCACTAAGTTTCGCCGCTTCTCTATCAGAGGTTCACGCCAAGGTGAGATATCTATCAATCGGGCATTGTATGGATCAAACCAGAAAACAGGTTTCACTGTCTCATAGAGTAAGCCTGAAGAATGGAATGCATCAGAAACAACCAGGAAACAGTCTACATCTTGCTCTTGGCGGGTTTGCTTACTGTAATGACATCCTAGTACTTGTCCCGATGTCACCAAATAATCCGATTGAGCTAGAGAGACATTTACTTTAGACCCCAGAAACTGCAAAATTGGCTGTGCATAGTCTTGGAACTCTGTAGACCAAGCAATGCTCATCTTCTCAAATCTGCCATTGACGAGTGGATCTAACAGATTTTCCATACTGGCTTCAGTCAGTCGATGCACAAAATTCATGGGAAAGAACAAAATCCGCTCTCGATCCTTGCGGAAGTATTCTGTATGACCAACGCTAACAATTGTATCGATACTCAAATCTTCAAAAGCCTCGATCGGGATATCACATCCTCCCCAATGCTCATCTCCTAAAATGAAAGTCTCAATGTCACAAGACTTGAAGAAATTCTCGATATCAACATATCGATCCAGGACTCCTTCTGGTAGCAAAAAAAGAACGCGTTTGGCATTAGCTTCGTCAAGCTGTCGTTTCAATCGCGGCAAATCTAGGGTAAACATAGATTATTTCAGGTTGTGTTTGCTCAAACTTAAAAATAGCGAAATATCATGTCTGTGAAACTGTAGTCAGATTGTCCACAACCTTACCTTCAATAAGACTGTTTAAAATTGATACAGATAAGCAGCAGGAATAAAAGTCTGAGCGCCGACTTCCAGCGTTGGCGAAGCCAACGCCTTCGACGCACAGAACTTCGGGGGCAGGTGGAAAGAATTAAAGACCAATCATTTGTATCAAATATTTCGTGAAATGGTATCACGCAAAATAATTCTGATACTCCATCCGCCTGACTTGCTACTAAGCCCGTTTCTCAAGTAATGCTTCACTAGTCTGCTACACGGAACAAGCATACTTGCAGTTCGACAGTCTATTTGTATTACTGCTTCACAAGCGTTTGAACGCCATGCAATCCATGCAATCCATGCAATCCATGTAGCCCATGCAAACCTTTCATTTGCTGTGCAGAAACGCTATTTACATCCTTGAGAGTCTGTAGTCCATGTAGTCCATGCAAACCATGTAGTCCATGCAAACCATGTAGTCCATGCAAACCATGTAGTCCATGCAAACCATGTAGTCCATGCAAACCATGTAGTCCATGCAAACCATGTAGTCCATGCAAACCATGTAGTCCATGCAAACCATGTAGTCCATGCAACTCTTTATACTGCTTTGTACTTTCTACAGCCATTTTGAACCATCCTCAATAATAAACTTGGAGAACTGCGTTAACACTTGACATAATGAATTTACCATTATTCTGATATGGCCAATGTAACCCTCTATACTGCTTTGTATTTTCTACAGCCATTTTGGCTGTGTTGCAAATATATTGAATTGTCATAAACTTCTTGGGTAGAAGAAGTGAGTTATGCAGCAACTCCGAAGATTTGATGAATGAAGGAGATCTGTCCCAGGACATCTCCCTTCTTGACCCCTTTGACCTGACCCTTCCGGATTATATTCATCGCCTCGAAGCCTCGGAGAGTTCGCCGCTTTCGCATCTCGTTTGGCACTGAGCCAGAAGTCCAGGGTGTTGCCCTCAGCGTCTACTGCACGATAAAAATATTTCCAGGCTCCCTTGACCCGGATATAAGTTTCATCGACACGCCAGGAATAGTTGGTGGGACGCAAATGGGGACGACACCGCCGATCTATTTCTGTCCTGTACTGCTGTACCCAGCCATAAATTGTGGTGTGATCAACTTCAACCCCCCGTTCTCGCATCAACTCTTCAATGTCTCGGTAGCTCAAGGCATAGCGGCAATACCACCGAACCGCTTGCAGGATGATCTCTGGGAGGAAGTGCCGCCATTTGAACGGTTCGGAGGTTGACATCACAGGGAAAGGAATTTAGATGAGAGCGTCTTACCCTACCACGTAGTTCAGTTTTTGCAACACAGCCATACGGCTTTCCTAATTCTCTTGAACAATATCATATTAAGGTTGCACCCTTCAAAATATAACTAGACAACTCACAAAACCCTTCTCCTTCAGAAAATTTTGTAACATAGGCGGGCAGATGTTGCAACTGATTCGCATATTCCAAGACGTTAGCTACACCTACAGACAAAGGAAAATAATGCTGCTGAAATAGACTTTCATCATTAGGACTGTCGCCAACAGTCACAATTTGTTCTGGTGAATATTCAGGAAAGTACTCGCGCAATACCTGCAATAATCCTACAGCCTTATCTTGTCCTTTGGGTTTAATGTGACACTGTACGTTGCTGTATGTGAATTCCCAACCCATTTCCTGACATAAATTCTCTAAAGTTTTGAGTTGATCTAGATTCAAAGAGGCTACGTCAAAAGTCCAGTCAGTAATCCGAAAGCGATTATCAATAGATTCCTGAATTTGGGGAAATTTGGTTTGTAATTGCTTAAAAGTCGCAGCTAAATGCTGGCGATGTTCAGCTAAATCAGGAATGGGTGTTAAGAGTAATGCTTTTTGGTTATCAGGCGGAAAAAACAAACCGCCGTTTTCCGCAATTGCACATTGTACTGGCATCAAGCTACTGAGTCCACTCACCCATCCAGATGAACGTCCGGTGATAATTAGTACCTTAATACCAGATGCAGCTAAATTCTCCAAGGCTTGCAGTAGTCCAACAGTAAATTTTCCTCGTCTAGTCAGAGTACCATCCATATCTGTAGCTATAAGACGAATGTTGCTCAAGCGAGTCGATGCAATTTCAGACAGTGGATTGAGGTTAATGGAACTTTCGGTAGGGGTACTCAAATTTATAGACATCTGGGTTTTCTCACCTTCGTTTATAGCTTTTTATCAGTATGCCTAGACTTGAGTAGCAAAGTATCTTTCGCTAATGGGAGTTGGCATAGATCAGATTTTTACTAGCTCAACGCGATTTTTGTTCATAGAACTAGCAGCTTTAACATAGTCGGCATAGGCATCCCGAATAGTGTCTAAGCCGAGGTCGAGGTGTTCTAGGATGGTGTAGCGCCCTGGTCGAGTCTGCGGAGCAAACAACACAGCCTGGGCAAACTCTTCATCACTGAAACCAATCTCTGCTGCGGTAATTGGTAGACTGTGCCGGGACAGGCACTCTGCGATCCTCCCAGCCATTTCGCTGTCGCCGCGCAAGTAGGTAGCAAAAGCTGCGCCGATGCCAACCTGCTCACCATGTAAAGCGTTGCGCCCTGGAAAAAGTACATCCAAGGCGTGGGATATCTCATGACAACCGCCACTGCAGGGGCGGCTGCTACCGGCAATGTTCATGGCAATGCCAGATACTACGAGGGACTCAGCGAGTATGGTTAGCAAACTGTTACCTTGGATTGTGCCAGGGTGGTGCAGCAGTGATTGAGCAGCAGTATGGGCGATGGTTATGGACAGACGGTTGATCGGCTCCTCGGTTTCTTGATGAGAAAGATCCCAGTCAGCGACCGCAGAGATATTCGATACTGTATCACCGATACCGGCTGCAATGAAACGGCTTGGAGACTGGCGGATAACGTCAAGATCGATAATGACGATGATGGGGATTGGTACGCTGTAGGAACTGCGTCCAGCATCACTGTCGAGGATCGAGACTGGGGAACAGATACCATCGTGGGCGAGGTTTGTAGGTACAGCAACAAGGGGCAGTCCGATCTGGGCAGCGGCGTATTTGGCTGTGTCAACGATTTTCCCACCACCGATTCCAACTACTACGTCATAGTGACCAAAGCGCATTTGCTCAGCAAGCTGGACGGCTGAATCCAAGGTGCAGTCAGTGACAATGTGCCATCTTGCATTAGGTAGCATCGGGGCAAGGCGTTGGGAGATCGCTTTGCCGGAACCAGGACTGACCACAACTCCAATGTTTCCAGAAGTTGATAATCCTTGGCTGGCGAGGATACTGCTCAGCTCGTTCAAGGCTCCAGCCCGAATTTCAATGTTAATGGGCAATCGAACCATTTGTGTCAGTGCCGACACTGACTCTACCGAGTCTCTGCTGAACCTTTGTCGTTGTCCAACTTGATCCAAAAAAACCGGCCGATGAACTACATGTCTACGCACCCCCTCGGATGAATATACCTCCATTCGTCGTACTAGGAACTCTGTTGCACTGCTGAGATGTTGATTCATTGTCATTTTCCCCCACAATATGGAACAAGTAAACTGTTGATCCTAAAGTCAACAATTTTAATGCGATGATCTAAGCAAAATACAACGACTTACATTGAAAAGTAAGTTTTTGATAACCGGATAATCACTAGACCTGTTGCTTTATAACGCAAAAAATCGCCGAAACCCTTATCGTCACTAGCTTGCAGCCATTGATCATGAAAAATGAAAATCGCCTGGAATGATTGCTCTGCTTGGTTTTCATGGCTTTTTGTGGCTTATTAAGCAACAGGTCTACTAAAGTAAATTAAAATACTACTATTGTCTTGACTTTTCTCAGGTTTCAATCACTGCGGCGTAAAATACGAGAATGAGCGAGTATATCCACAAAAAACATGACGTAATGGTTTTGCTTTATCATTTAGTGTTTCCAGCGAAGTATCGACAGGCTGCGTTCGACGAACAGGTGGATGCTGTCTTGCGCGAAGTGCGCTTAGAGATTGAGAAGCGTCAAGAGATCAAGTCTGTGGAAATTGGAATAGACAAAGACCATGTTCATCTTTTAGTGCAGTCGGTTCCAACTCACATTGTGACCAAACTTATCACGATGCTTAAAAGTCTGACAGCAAAAGAGGTGTTCAAACATTGCCCTCAAGTGAAACAACAGTTATGGGAGGGAGAGTTTTGGAGCGACGGCTACTTTGCAAGCACGGTTGGGAAACATGGAGATGAGGACATGATTGCGAAGTATGTCCAAGAACAGGGCAAAGAATATCTCAAGCTACACAGGGATGAGCAATTAGCTCTATTTTGATTCTGACACCCTGCCCACTTGCGGTGGGGCAGTTCATCACCCCCAAGAAGTGTCATGAATTGCCATAAATTAACCTTTGATTATCTGCGATATTTTGTTGCCCTGCTTGTTCCTTAACTATATCAGAAATATAACCTTATAGAGTTAATTTTAAGTTAAAAAGGTTGTGTTGCAAGTGCGCCGAGCGAAGCTCGGCTTTGTCAGTGGGGTGAAAGTCCCCATCCTGCAAGCCCTGGCTAGGCAGTAGGTACTGAGTGTTGCGTCAACCCCGGTAACGAGGTTGACGAAGCGTACACAAGGAGGTGATGGGCCGCAATGCGAAAGCGTGAAGGGATTGAGCCCCGAAATCAACCGAATGCGTGGGATGCCGACCTGGTTTGCAACAGGGAAGGCCACACCAAAAAGAGCCAAAAGCCAGGGTTCTGGAGGGTCCACCGGGGTCTGAGACCGTGGCACGTCACGAAGGCAAAGTCGGGAACTCGGGAGATCCCACGAACTCCTCCCTTTGGGGGTAGGGCGGCACAACCGGCACACCGGAAGGAAGCTTAAAGGTTCGTGGGAAGTCGGATGTCCTCATATTAGCGAGGAAGTGGGGTAACGCCCACGGAGCGAAGGGGGGCACATTGGGTCGAACACTCGATGGAAACGTCAACCATACTCAGAGGTGGAACAATGACGGTCACTGGAATCGAGCGGATAGCTAGACGAGCGAGCAGCCAACCTGCACCGGAGTTCACAACTCTGATGCATCACTATACAGTGGAGAACCTGCGAGCCTGCTTCGTGGCGCTGGCTGAAAAGAAAGCGCCCGGAGTGGATGGAGTGAGCAAAGCAGAATACGGGCAAAACCTGGAGGAAAACCTACGGGTTTTGCATCAGAAACTGCTTCAGAGGTCGTACCGCCCCAAAGCTGTGCGACGAGTGGAGATTCCCAAAGAGGATGGCACCCTGCGTCCTTTGGGAATCAGTTGCCTGGAAGACAAAATCGTCCAGGAGATGACACGACAGATTCTGGAAGCAATCTATGAGCCTGTGTTTATCGAGACCTCCTATGGATTCCGCCCAAAGCGGAGTTGTCACGATGCGTTGAGACAACTAAACAGCGAGGTCATGACTAAACCCGTCAACTGGATTGCAGATCTAGACCTGGCTCAGTTCTTCGACACAATGCCACACCAGGAGATTCTGGCAGTCATGCGAGAGCGGATCAAGGATAGAAAATTTCTACACCTGGTCGCGCGAATGCTCAAAGCTGGAGTTCAAACCCCAGGAGGCATTGTCCTAGATGAACTGGGGAGTCCCCAAGGCTCCATCGTCTCCCCTGTGATTGCGAATGTGTTTCTCGACCATGTGCTTGACCAATGGTTTACCCAAGTGGTCACTGAGCACTGTCGAGGGTACTGTGCAATCTGCTGTATTTTCACAACTTCGGCAGGTGATTCTCACTAACTTCGGCACCCTAATCTCAGCCAACTTCGGCAGGGTAAATTCATGAACTTCGGCAGGTATGAATGCATCAAATAAATCTTGCGTGAGA
>JAHHGS010000050.1 GCA_019359715.1 Aphanocapsa sp. GSE-SYN-MK-11-07L
AAAAAACTTGCCTTGGTCGCCTGTATGCGAAAACTGCTCGTTACCCTCAATGCGATGCTCAAAAATCATCAGCCCTGGCAACCCCAATTAACAACAATTCCTTGACTTTTAAGATAATCGCTAACCAACGATTCCTCACTGTTTCTATTTGGATAATCCGTACTGACACTCACCTGCTGCCAAGCCTCCAAATCCGTTTTGACCGATGCCAGTTTTGACTGAATCAGGCTGATGGCATCGGTGCCTAATGCCAGTCGCATCGATGGATCAGGGCTTTCGACCGCTTGAATGATCGCTTGCGCCGCTTGCGCTGGATTACCAGGTTGCTGACCATCCATCTGTTTGAACCACTGCAAGGAAGCCCCGCTCACAGTCGCATAGGCATCAATGGGTTGTTTGGCGGCTGCCAGAGAGCGTCCGTTGAAATCGTTGCGAAATGCCCCAGGTTTAACTAACGTGACTTTAATTCCAAAGGATTCAACCTCCTTCGCTAGGGCTTCAGACGCACCTTCCAGGGCAAATTTAGCACCACAGTAGAGGCTGCTGCCAGCAAATCCGACTAATCCGGCTGTGGATGAATCATTTATCCTATTTCCTGCCAAATTGGGCCCCATCTTTTACGAGCAAATTATTACCATTTACCAACAAGCTGGATTTCATTCGAAAGTGGCTCAAGAGGCAGTTCAAATGCAAACGATCGTCGGCTTGGTTGCAGCGGGACTAGGCATTGCGATCGTTCCTGCCTCCTTGCAAAACTTCCACAGAAGCGGAGTCGTTTACAGACCCTTACGGGAGCAGATCCCTGATACTGGACTTTATTTGACTTGGCGGCAGCATGATTCCTCTCCAGTCATCAGCGCATTTCTCAACCTGGCATGGAAGACAACACAATCGGAGTCAAATCGTGATGATACGTGAGCAGTTAGGGATCTCACCTAATAGCGCCTCCAAGTATAGTTTCAGGAGTAACCTGAAGCAGCCTAACGGCTTGGAGTTGAGCCGCCGTTAGCAACCTCTCAATCACTAACCAACTCGATACGGTCAGCGTGCAACAGGATTGTTAGGTGGCGATTTTAAGTTACCAACTTATCACAAGCGGCAATCCAGATCGAAAATCTACCCGTTTCCCCTGCACTTCTCTATCAAATCCAAGCTCTATACAATACTCTGCTCCTCCCCGTAGCTTTATCTGCTTTGTATTAACCACTGATTGAAGTTCGGGTGACAAATGATTTACAGCAGGACTGACCAACTCTACACGAGTAATTTCGCATAGACCAATACTATGATCTAGAGGTTGTGACTTCTCAACAGAATATTGATCTGGACGTTGACCAAATGGAGTCTGGAATAGCCACGGCTCAGTCAACACATCACTATTCTTTCCCACCTCAATACTTATTGTTTTAGGCAAATAAGGTGGGTAAAATGCCCAACTGGAAAATGCAACTGTGTCATCAGAACCTATAACCGGACGCAGACAGATCCCAAATGGACATGCACCATCGTTCCGATGCGTCCATCGCTCCCAAAGACAAGTGGGACGAATTAGTTCAGACCTTGCCTCTTCTGGATCATGAATCCACAACAACTCCAACATTGCGTTATGAAAAAAGAAACGGCGATTGGTTGTGCCCTGCCCAGGATGCGTATTAGAGGCTCCCTCCATCAAACCGAATGATACTAGGCGCTCTGCTTCGTAAGCCCCAATGTCAGTCCAGATAAAGAGATGATCTAATTCAAATGCCATGGTTTCAAAGCTATCTGAGGATGGGCTTACTCAACTTCTTGAGTTTAATGAATCCAACAGACAAGTTCCAAGCACCGCCAACACCAATGACTCAAGCCACCTAACTCCTGTTTGGAGGAGACTGAGTCTTTACTAGAACAGAACATCAGGATATCTAAATTTGCATTAATCGATCACCGAGAGCTGAATTCGCGGATCAACCACCTTCAGCAGTAAATCTGCCAGCAGGTTGCCGATAATCAGCATCACCGCCCCCATCATTAGGCTAGCCATCACTAAGTAAATATCTTGGGCGAACACAGCTTGCAAGATTAAACGCCCTAATCCTGGCCAGTTGAAAAAATATTCTGCAATAAAGGCTCCGCTCAGCAGGCTGGCAAATTCAAACCCTAACAGCGTCACCAGCGGGTTGATAGCATTGCGGAGGGCATGGACATAAATCACCCGATTTTCCGGCAGCCCCTTGGCGCGGGCCGTTTGAATGTAATTCTGGCGCAGCACATCTAGTAAATTGCCACGGGTAATCCGTTGCAGTCCGGCAAAACTGGTCAGACTGAGGGCGAGGGTAGGCAAAATCATGTGCCAACCAATATCTAAGACCTTACCCAAAAATGTTAAATCAGCATAGTCAATGCTGGTCATGTTGCCGACGGGCAAGAAAGTCACATTCTGAGCCAAAATCAGCAGCAGCAGGGCCATCACAAAACTGGGGAAGCCCTGACCGATGTAGCTAATCACCTGTAAAAACTGGTCAATCCGGCGGTTTTGATTGACCGCGCCAATGATGCCCAGCGGAATCGCCAGTCCCCACGTGACAATAATTGAGGCGATCGCCAGCAGCAGCGTCGCAGGCACCCGCTCCCAGAGCAAAGAAGCCACCGATCGCTGGTAGACAAAGCTGGTGCCAAAGTTGCCTTGGCTGACTACCTGCCACAGCCAGCGCCCATATTGTTCAATTGCCGATTGATCCAGCCCAAACTGCCGCCGTAGCTCCTCGACTCGTTCGGGGGAAATTTTCGGATTTGCCTTTAGCGTATCGAGGTAGTCGCCGGGAGCTAGTTGAATAATTGCAAAACTGAGGGCAGAAGCCAGCAGCAGCGTCACAATCGCTTGCAGTAGCCGCTTGATCACATAGCCCGTCATTTCACTGGTGATAACTGACCGCAGCCCGTGGCTGAGCGTATTTCTGGCGGCATCAACCATTTAATATTCCACCAAGGTTTTAATTGGCACATTCGGCAGATGCTTGCGCCCGCCCAAATCCGTCAGTTCGATGATAAAGGCAAAGCTAACCAGTTCAGCCCCGGTTTGCTGCACCAGTTGAGCAGCGGCAGCGGCGGTGCCACCCGTCGCCATCAAATCATCGACAATCAGCACCCGGGCCCCAGTCGGAATCGCATCTTGATGCATTTCTAGGCGATCGGTGCCATATTCAAGCGCATACTCGACTGAATTAACCGCCGCACAAAGCTTGCCAGGCTTGCGAATTGGCACAAATCCAGCTCTTAGACTGTAGGCCAAGGGGGCACCAAAGATAAACCCACGGGACTCAATCCCGGCCACATACTCAATCTGCTGATCGGCGAATCCACTGGTCAGACTGTCGATCACGTAGCGCAGTCCTTTTTCGTTTTGCAGCAGGGTCGTAATGTCTCGAAACAGAATGCCTGGCTTCGGAAAATCAGGCACTTCGCGGATCAGAGCTTTCAAGTCCATAGGGGTTAGCGGGTGTTTAGGATGAATATATTAGACGATTTGCGATCGCGGTTTTGCCAAAAGCGATCATTATTTAGGGATGACGCTGTGAGTTGGCCCGACAAAAATCGTACACTATAGGCTGGTTTAATGATTCTGCCATAGCTGTTTTGGCTGGCTGGGGTGGAGAATTTTTGGATTGGGAAGGCGATGCAGGTAGATAGTTCAATTGAAAAGTCTGTGCCGTTAGCGTTAGCTAACTTAGCCGACCCAGAGTTAGTCGCCAGTGGTTGCCCCCGCCGGGCCCGTTGGCAGATCGATCTATTGCTGCTGGCGCTGGAAGCCCTTGATCTGGGCGGGTCGGAGGCGATGCTGGGCGTGATCCAGGAATTAGAACTGCAACCCCTAATTCCCAATCGGGTTGCCCTCTGGCGGTTGCGCTGCACCAATCCGTTTCGCCGCTTTAGTCAACGCCGGACGTTAACCCTGGAAGAAGCCAAGGCTTTAGTGGCGATCGCCTGTGTTTTAGCCCGGCGGCAAATGGTCAGCATCCGGGAGCTATTAATTATTTATGAGCAACTGCAAACGCAAAGCTTGAATCCAGAAGACTCTGTACAGTTGGCAGAATACCTAGACCGCTTCCGTCGCCACTTTCGCAGCCGGATGAATTTGAGGCGATCGGGGCTGGTCGTTTACACCGCTAACGAAAAGCTAAATGACTTGGCCCTCAAACTGCTGGGGCAACTGCTCTTTTGCACCGGCACCGCCGGGATGCAGCGCCTCTGGACAAGCCTGTTTGATGGTGAAGTGGTTTAAGATTATGAGGCTAGAGAACGGTTGAAGCAACCTATGGTAAAGTACCGCGTCATCATTGAACCCGATGAAGATGGCATCTATGTGGTTGAGGTTCCAGCCCTGCCAGGATGTATCTCTCAAGGTCAAACTCGCACCGAGGCGATCGAGAACATTAAAGAGGCGATCGCTGCTTACTTAGAAAGCTTAGAAGCTCATGGTGAACCAGCGCCTCCGTCAATTTCTGAGGAAGTTGTTGAGGTTGCTAGGTTGCTGTGTAGGCTATCTGCTACAAGTCTCTGCTTTATCCCGTTTGGAAGTTTTTAGCCAATGCCGATTCAACGCCAATACAGTCTGCCTAATTCCACCCTGGTTTTGGAGGGGTTGAGCAACCAAACCGAAGCTGGCCTGCGCCCGCCGCTAGATGTGTTGATTCGGTTTGAGTGTCACCTGTTGGGGCTGCCTGCGCCCCTAGTTGGGGGGAAAGACCTGTTAGAAGGACTGCTGCAATCGGTTAGCCACGGCGTCCAGGAAGCATTGAGCGGTGTGCATCGGTTGCGGAGTGCCCGATCGCTGCCAGAGCAAAAAGGGATTCAAGTCCAGCCTGTGGCGGCAGAGGCCTATCAGGTTCAGATTCCCCTTGGCTTACTGTTGCAGCCGCTGGCTACCCCAACGGATGCCGTCCCCGACCACCAAAACGAACCAGCAGCAGCGGCAGAATTTCAGTTGTCCCAGGTGCAAATGTTTGATCTGATGGAAGCCCTGGATCAACTTTGTGCTGATAGCCAAACCCTGCCAGATTTAGTCTTGCCCCTCCAATCCCTGCCTCGCCGATCGGCGGCGATCGGCGAACCTTTAACCAAGCAGGCGAGAGCCGTCAGTTTGGGCGCTGGCAGCTTAGCCGTCGCAGCCACTATTTTCTTTTTTCTGCCAGTGCCAGAAGTTCGTCGTCCTGAACCCAAGCCACCCACGCCCCAAGAAACCAGTAGCCCTAGTCAGACTGAAGCCTCACCCAGTCCGCCTTCGCCGCAGCCGAATTTACCTTAGGAGATTTCTAGCAAAAAAGTTCCCGCTGGCTTCGACTACGCTCAGCCAGCCGTGCCCTGAGCGCAGTCGAAGGGCACAACTCGAAGAGGTAAAATCTTTCTAAGAAATCTCCTTAGCTCTCAAGCAATCCTCCGCCGATTAGACCATTTTTGCGGGGTTTGCCTTCGGTGAACCCCGCAAAAATGTCCATTGATTTCGGATGTTAACGGCTCAGAGTTTACTGCCGCACTCAGGGCAGAAAGTGTTGTTAGAGGTATTCTTAGCCCCACAACTGCTGCAATAGATCAGCTCAGCCGCTCTTTCTAGCTTGTGTAACTCTGGCAAACCGAGCATCTGCGAGTTGGTTTTACCGGGAGCCACCATTGGATAGCAGTTTTCATCCTTAGTGACGTGGGCATCTAGCAAAACTGGGCCGTCGTGGGCTAGCATTTCGGCGATCGCGTCTTTCAGCTCCGATCGCTCTCGAATCACCATTCCTTTGACGCCAAACGCTTGAGCCAACAGGGCAAAATCAGGCATTCCTGTCGCCATGCTCGACTGAGAATAGCGCTCGTTGTAGAAAGCTTGCTGCCACTGACGCACCATGCCTTGCCAGAAGTTGTTCACAATCACGGTTTTAACGCTAATCCCGTACTGAGCCAGGGTTGCCAACTCCTGGAGATTCATTTGGAAGCTGGCATCGCCGCTAATACAAATCACTTGCTGGTCGGGCAGAGCCACCTTGACGCCCATTGCTGCTGGTAAACCATAGCCCATCGTGCCCAAACCAGCACTCGAAATCCAGTGCCGAGGAGCATTTTTGAGGAACTGAGCTGACCACATTTGGTGCTGACCCACATCTGTTGTGTAGTAAGCATCAGGGGCCTGCAAACTCAACTCAACAATCACTTCCTGGGGCGACAGCTTTTCGTCTGGATAGGGTACAACCAGCGGATAATCTTGCCGCCAGCGCCCAATCCGGTCTAGCCAGGGCTGGGTTTGGGGGTGAATATCTTTTTCTTGAGCTAGGCGCAATAGCGCAGCTAGCACGGGCTTAACGCTGCCAACAATCGGCACTTCTGGAGTCCGGTTTTTGCCGACTTCAGCCGGGTCAATGTCAATGTGAATCACTTTCGCCCGCGAGGCAAATTCATCTAGTTTGCCGGTAACGCGATCGTCGAACCGCGCCCCGACAGCAATCAACAGGTCGCACTCGCTAACGGCAAAATTGGCATAGGCAGTCCCGTGCATCCCCAACATGCCAACTGCTAAGGAATGATTTTCGTCAAAGGCTCCCTTGCCCATCAGGGTAGTCGTGACTGGGATTTTGAACAGTTCAGCCAGTTCTAGCAGTTCGGCGTGGGCCCCAGCCGAAATGGTGCCGCCACCGACGTAGAGCAAGGGTCGCTTGGCTTGCCGAATCAGCTTCAGAGCCTGGGGAATTTGCCGGGGATTGCCCTTAATGGTCGGACGATAGCCCGTCAGCTTGATCGAACCTGGCGCAACGGGCTTATAGTCAAATTCTTCAGTGCCGACATCCTTTGGAATATCCACCAAGACCGGGCCGGGGCGGCCGGTGCTAGCAATATAGAATGCTTCCGCAATAATCCGGGCCATGTCGGCGGGTTCGCGCACCACGTAGGAATGTTTGACAATCGGCAGGGTGATCCCGTAAATGTCGGTTTCTTGGAAGGCATCGCTACCGATCGCCGGGCGGGGAACTTGCCCCGTAATTACTACCATTGGAATTGAGTCCATGTGGGCGGTCGCAATTCCTGTGACTAAATTAGTGGCACCGGGGCCAGAGGTAGCAAAACAGACCCCCACTTCTCCGGTGGCGCGGGCGTAGCCATCGGCCGCATGGGCGGCCCCCTGCTCGTGGCGGACAAGAATGTGCTGAATGTCTCCCCGATCTACCGCTCGGTAGACTTCATCGTAAATCGGCAGAATTGCGCCACCAGGATAGCCAAAAATGTGTTTGACACCATGACGCTTAAGGCTATCAATCAGAGCGAAAGCACCGGTCACACGCACAGGACGACCTCACAGGTTGTAGAGAAGGGGGATCAGGCTCTCAAAACTGCCTGGATAGATCTTTCATTGTAATTCTGGATACGATTTGTGTCGAGAGAAAATGATCGCAATGTCTGGTTTAGGTGACATCTTTTAAGACCTGCTGGGTGCTCCGCCAAGCCCAGAACCCAGACAGGATAACAACTCCTCCCATTCCAATCAAAACAATTCGTAAACCAACGGCATCCGCCAGCACACCGGCGATCGCCAGCGGCACGCTCAAGGCAATGTTGACCACGTTATTTTGAAAGCCAAACACTTTACCCCGCATGGCGGGCGGCGTTTCAACTTGAATTAAGGTCTGCATCGGTACGCCGACCATGGAGGCTCCCACCCCCAGCAGCAGGCTCAAGCTCAATCCCAGCCAGAGGTTCTGAATCAGGGCAAAGGCAACCAAGACAACCCCCATGCTGGTAAACCCAATCAGCGGCAAGGGGTAGTGGCGCAAGCGATCGCCCCATTGCCCCAGTAGTCCAGCCCCCGCGATCAGCCCCACCCCAGCCGCTGCCAGCAAAAAACCAAACTGAGTTGGCTTCAGCCCAATCCTATCCGCCAAGCCGACGGCTAACACCGTCAGGGCGGCAAAGACGCAGTAGAGCACGGTCAGTTGCAGCATCGCATTGCTAATCAGACGATTTTGCCCCAAATAGCGCATTCCGTCCTGGAGGTCTGTCCAGGGATGAATCCTGACTTCCCGCGGCTCAATTTTTTCTTGGACGGGCAGTAGACCCAAAATCAGACCCGCCAGAATATACAGTCCACCCACTAAAACTTCTCGTCCGTAGAGGCCGCCCCAACTGCCAACCCAACTCAGGACTGGCTCCCCGATCGCAAACCCAACCACCAGCGATCCCATCATCGTGGTAATAAATAAAGCGTTAGCCGAGAGTAAGTTTTGTTCTGGCACGACCAAAGGAATCGCCGCTTGCTCAGCCGGGGCAAAAAATTGAGTCAAAATCGACTCCACAAACGCCACCAGCAATAAAAAGACAAATAGCTTCGGCAACAGCGGGATCAACAGCACCAGAATGCCCCGCAAAATATTGCTGCTGCTGAGAATGTCGCGTTTGGGATAGCGATCGACGAAAATGCCAGCGGCCGAACCAAAAAATACGGCGGGCAGCGTGTTGGCAATCATCACCGCTGAAGTCATGGAGTTAGCAAAAAAACGAGGTGGATCGTAATTGACCACCAGCGTGATCAGCAGTACCAAAAAGATCTTGTCTGCCAGTTGGGAGATAATTTGTCCCCCCCAAAGCTGTAAAAAAGCCCGATTGTGCAGCAAGGCCCGAAAGCCACTGGGGGACGGTTGGGGGCCAGGACTCAGCATGGTAATTCTGCCCAAAAGGCGGATGAAATCTGAATGATCACACTGACAGGGGTTAATTTACCTTTTATACGTTACCAAGACTCACCCCAAAGTCCTAATTTTGGTCTTGCTTTACGATCAGACTATCTTGGCGATCGCGCATTTATGACCAATCCTCATTCCCACGTCATTTTGGCGCACGGACTTGGGCTACGGCCTAGGTCACTCGCTAAGATTGCTCACACCCTGCATGAGCAAGGTTACACCATTCGTGATTTTTCCTACGACAGCTTGCGAGTCACCCTGACTGAAGCGGCTGATTTGCTTTACCCGGTCTATGCATCAGCGGCTCAGACAGCCAGTACAATCCATTTTGTCACCCACAGCATGGGCGGGATTGTTTTACGACGCTTGCTGGCCCGTGCTTCCTTACCCAAGCTTGGCAAGATTGCGATGACTGGCCCGCCGAATCAAGGTTCGGTGGTGGCCAAACGTTTGTTAGAGCATCCGCTGCTAAGCACCATCATTGGGCCTGCCGCTCAGGAACTCCGAGATCCGGCCTATCTAAATACGGTCTGTGCCTTGCCTACGGCTCCGGTGCTGGTAATTGCTGGCACGCGATCGCAAGATTTACGCAACCCGGTTTCGCTGCTCAGTCGCACCTTTCTGACTGAACCGAGCGATGGCACGGTGACGATTCAAGAAACGCACCTGCCGCAGATGGCTCGCTTTGTCCAAGTCGATGAGTGCCATACCTGGCTGCCCAGCCATCCCCAGACTCTGGGCGAAATTGCTGCCTTCTTTGGGCCAGCCTACTAGACCACCTCAACGAATTGATTAGTGACTTAACTCTTTGGGTTGGGCTGACCATAGCAACATCGCACTCGGTGGCAGGAGCAACCAAAGACCAGAAATCGGCTCTAGAAAAAGCCCGATTAGGACTGAAACAATTAAAATGACTCCGATAGAGCGGGGAAAGACTAGGTGTTGATGATCGGCCCAGAGACACAACCTACCCAGCAACAGAAGAAACGGGGTCAGAAACATGAACCACAAGGCATCTTCGCTATCGAACATGGAAGCCAACGGATCAGGCGCAATCGCATTAAACCAACCGTCCTGGGCGATCGCTTGCCACTGATCAAAGTAGAGCATGATCCCAACTAAAACGTGAATCGCACTGACCGCAATCCACCAAATACCGGCAATCCGCAGCATGGTCAATTCCTCAAACTAAGGGGCATCAGGCATTAAGCCGAGTTGTTTCATCACTTCTAATAAATTGCACTCGTACCACCATTCCACAATCTGATCGTTGACAATTCGCAGTAGCGTAAAATCATTGACTTTGGCAGCTTTTCCGGTCGGTGGAATGCCTAAGAAATCTCCGGTATGATTGCCTTCCATTGTGGAGCGATAGACCACCTTATCTGCTTCAGAAACAACATCTTCAATTGTTTGTTTGATGTCGGGGAAGCCCTCAAACAAGCTGGCATTGAAGGCTTTGTTGGCTTCCAGACCAACAATCGGTTCCGGGCTACTGTTGAAGTGGTAAACAACATCGGCCGCCATCACTTGATCCCAGATTTTCTCCCAACCAGGGTTCGTTCCCCAGCCTGCCTGGGCGAAGCGGAGGGCGATCGCCTTGTTGTGTTCGGTTAAAGTGTTCATTTGGTTATTCCTCAATACGCTACCGTATGTTTTAGAGGTTAAACCTGATTCATCTAAAAGTCAATACGCTGCCGTATGGCAAAAAAAGCATGACCACACTAGGAAGACAGGATTGGATTCAGCAAGGGCTAAAAGTTTTGGCCGAAAAAGGAGTTGAAGCGGTACGAGTTGAACCGCTGGCCAAGCTGATGCAGGTGACAAAAGGCAGCTTTTATTGGCACTTTAAAAACCGAGAAGACTTGCTAGATGCTCTCTTACAAGCCTGGATCAATCAACAAACCGATCGCATTATTGTCCAGGTTGAAGCGGCAGGGGGCGATGCAAAAGCCAAGTTGCTGAATTTATTTGAACTGGCGGTGCAGGATGACGGTGAAGTCGAAATTGCGATTCGGGCGTGGGCAACCAAGAACCCCAAAGTCGCTGCGATGATTGCCCAAGTTGACCAGCGCCGCTTAGACTACACGCGAGACTTATTTCTGCGCGTTGGCTTTACCCCCTCAGAAGCGATCGTGCGGGCTCGCCTAGCCTATTATTCCCTGGTTGGGGAATTCACGATCGGGACTCGTACTGACCGGAATGAACGCTTGACTGAAGTGCGACTCGAACACGCAATTCTTACGACAGCAACCCTAATTGACGACGCGCCTCGAACAGGCCAATGCTCACACTGACGGATAAATTGAGACTGCGAACTTGAGGTTGACTCATGGGGATATAAACCCTGGCTGTACAGACCTCTAATACCTCAGCAGGCAATCCGGTTGTCTCACTGCCAAACAGCAGCCAGTCTTGGGTATCAAAGCTAAAGCTGAAACTATTGATTTGCCCTGCTTTGGTAAAGCCAATTAAACGTCCACCCTGATCATGAGCATGCTTATGAAAGTCTGACCAAGAGGAATGGCAGTGTAGAGAGACGTAGGGCCAGTAGTCTAAACCGGCTCGCTTGAGGTAGCGATCGCTAATCTCAAACCCTAACGGCTCGACCAAATGCAACTCTGTTGCGGTGGCGGCACAGGTACGGGCAATGTTGCCAGTATTGGGCGGGATTTGCGGGTGAACAAGCACAATTTGGGGCATGGGGGCATTGCGATCGCTAAATTGAGTCAGGGCGGCGAACTCTCCGATCTAGACCGCAAAAAAGGGTTCCAATGGAACCCTTTTTGATTAAGCCTTTAAATTGTAGAGGTTAGACAGAGCAAATAGGACTATAAGGCGGCGCTACCTGGCTCAGGGGCCCGCAGGTCTTGGACTGAAAGTTGAGGCTTGTCGGTATACACCGAGCTGAGCAGGACATCCAGCACATCGGCTGACCGCGCACTGGCGATCGCTTGATGGGTAATTAATTCGCCCACGTTCAGAATCACTTGATCATTGCGATCAAGAATGACTCGCGTTGTCGGGCGACCCAAGGCCCCCTTAATCCGCTGCTCTTCAATCGCCTGCGTACTCCGCTCCTGCAAGTCACCTGCGGTTTCTTTCACCTTTTCCCACAGGCTTGATGTTCCGTGCTGCAACTGCTCTCCTGTCGAGCTTAGCAAGCTATCAGTCTGAGATTTAGCCGCACTCCGACTTGATAGGCCAACGGCTTCTAGCAAGTCTGACTCTCGGTGATAGGTCTTAGCCCGCTCAATCACATGGGGTGTAACAATTTGCCCAACAGCAGCAATGATGTAACCTTCAGACGTGTAGACTGTGCGGCTAACTCTCCGAGCCTCAGCTTGCTCAACGCTAAGGCTGGCAAAAGTACTCTCTAACTGGCTACTGAACTGTTGATTCAGCTTGCCAGTTAAACTTCCGCCAGCAGAACGATACAGCGCGTCTAGCACATCAAGGTGCTCGGCGGCATCAGCGATCGCAGGCGTGATAATTTCTCCTTTGAGAACAAGTTGACCGCCTCCAGGAGCATCAACAGTCTGTTCAGCAACCTTGCCAACTGCGAAAGCTTTCTGCTCAGCCGGGTCTACAATTACATTGGCTAACCTAGTCGTTGCAGTTCGGCTAGCATCCTGCAACTTTACATTGGCAACTTGAGCAGTTTCTTGCATCTTCTCGCTGGCAGTTTGAACGGCTGCTTTAATTCCTCCAACTTGCTCTTGCATCAAGTCAGCAGTTTCAGGCGGCACAAAGGCAACATCTTCACCGATTTTAAGGGTTTGAGGTGCAGGGACAAAAGAGCGGCCAGTGTAGGCATCAGCAAACAGCCCACCGGAAACTTCATACCCCTCAACAACCCCGGTCTGATCGTCGAAATATAAGTCAACTAGGGTGCCTAAATCACGCCCGTCCAGGGTCATAATCTGGGTTCCCTTGAGAATATTGTTGCGCTTCAAAACGCTATCAATGTCTGGAAAATGACTTGCAGTTTGAATTGCATCTTCAGATGGCACAATTACAGCATCTAAACCAATTGCTTTAACCAAACTCAGCGGCAGGACTTTTGCATTGCTAAACCAGCCCCCCTCATCAATCAAAAAGCCTAGTAGAAGGTTTCTGTCTTGGTCGAAAATTAAATCTTCAATCTTGTCAACTTTCTCGCCAGTGTCATAGGCAACAATCGTTTTACCAATGATGTCTCTTCCCTTACGCATTGCGTTTATACCCCTATAACTAATAGAACTAATGGTATTGCTCAAAAATTAATTGCTCAGGAAATCTTTAGGCATCAATCTCTTACCTAACAGGTACGTTTGAGCTATCCGCAGGCTGCGACTCTAAGCCAAACCCCGGTACCACATCAGTAGCGCCAAAATATTCCAAAGCTCCTGCTCCGGCTAAAACCACAAGTAAAGTCACTCCAAGGTAAAGTGATCTGTTTGATTGCTTCCCAACAAGTCTTGGCATAAAATTCCTCCGCTCTTTTGTCATTTACTAAACTTTACATTATCAATAATAGTTATTTGGAGAGTAATTCAGCGCCTCTCAATTGAAGCAAATGAGGTGCTTAACGAATACTCAAATAGAATGATTAATTTATCTAGAATTAATCCAAGCGATAGACAAACTCTGCAACAAGCTTGGGTGTGTATCTGCAATTGTTCTCAATCTTAAAAAAATGCTGTATGTAAATAAAACAGGTTTGGATATTTAAAATATCCAAACCCTAAAAGCATAGAGCTAAGCTAAATTTGGAATCTCGCTAAAACTAGTCGATGTTCTTCTTGACTTCGTCTTTGACGTCTTCAACACCGTGACGAACCTTAGCTTCAGATTGCTTAGCTTTGCCGGCTGCTTTGTCTTGGGGGTCGCCAGTGACTTCACCAACGCCTTCTTGAATTTTGCCTTCGATATTTTTTGCAGTCGCTTTAGCGCGTTCTTCAAGACTCATAATGTCCTCCTAGGGATTTAACTTTTGAGTTGAACTATTAATACTGTATCTAGAGGATCTAAATAGCTCATCCGTCCAATGATTCATTTGAAGTGCTGCAAGTTTACATCGATTGGCAGAGAGATTTATAAATGCTCAGAGGGTGTTTGAAAAGTTTTAGGCAAATAAGTTAAGCATGCGTCGAATGCTGGCAACGTAGATGAAGGACTCAGAGGTTGCGGGCAAGCGCTCATATTCCTTACTGAGTCGGCGGCTCCATA
>JAHHGS010000051.1 GCA_019359715.1 Aphanocapsa sp. GSE-SYN-MK-11-07L
CCTTCAGCAGGCGGTCTTTGACGTGCTCAATGCGATCGCACAGGAAACCATTGCTTCGCTCACAGGCTATTCTTTTATTCTCAATGCTCTTTCTATTTAGTGCAAGATTAGTAAGAATTGGTATTACCTCAATTTTGGGATCGGTTGAGCGGTGTGTTTAGTCTCAACATTGAAGCATTTCAGCAGATTGCCACATCGACAGACAACTTGTGGTCAGCATTACTGGTTGTCCTATTTGCCGGTTTATCACTGGGAATTGGTCAAAGCATTATTCTGTTCATCAACCGGGTGAGACCGATTCGGTTTGTGTTTAGTCTGTTGCTAAATGGGATTTTGTTTACCTGCGGCTTTTTGTGCCTGGTTTTAAGCACCTGGCTGATTTGCCTATTGTCTGGGTCGGTGAATATTTCCTTAAACACATTGTTCAAGGTGTTAGGGTTCAGCTATGCTCCCCAGTTGTTTAGTTTTTTAGGAGCATTGCCCTACGCCGGGTTGCCGATCTTGCAGGGGTTGTCGGTTTGGCGCTTGCTAGCCGCAGTCGTGGGCTTAGCCGCTGTCGCAGGGGTGAGTGGTGCGACTGCCTTTGGGTATGTTGGCTTGGGCTGGTTTACGCTGCAATTTCTGGAAAATACGACTGGGCAACCGATCGCCAAATTGGGGCAAGCGATCGCCGATCGGGTAGCCGGTGTAAACTTAGCCGTCAATCGGACGGAACTGCAAGCACGGGTGCAGGCGGGGCGGGGGGTGGCTTCTCCCATCGTTACCCCCGCCCCAGGAACGATACCGGAAATCAACCAGTTGGTGGAGGCGGCCGGGCGATCGGCGCCAGAAGCTGCCCAAGCCGCTGCACAGTCCATCATCAGCCAGGCTGATTCGCGATTGCATTTAGAGCCAAAAACTAAAGGCATTGCGCAGGCGATCAAGCTGTGGCTGAGCCTGTTGGGGATGGTGGTCGTATTTGTGGCGATCGCTCTTTTGTTACAGCCAATTCGCGCGGGTTTGGTTGGCACGACACCTTACCCAGAGTCTTGCAAAGGATTTTAGATTTAGTTTGGATTGGGGTGGTGGCGATCGTCTTTGCCAGCATGCTTGCGCCCTTAGAAACCTTGGGCTGGTGGGCGGGTTGGTATGGAGACAATCTGGATTCCCAGCCAACCGCCAGCAATCAGACTGCGCCTGCCGAATCCAGCAGGCCCAATTTAGTCTCCCGTTACGTTGTTTATTTGGACGGGATTGGGCAATCGGGCCAGGAGTACACGCCCGATGTAATGGATTTTCTGAATGCCCTCAAGCCCGCTTTGCCTCCAGACGTGGAACTGGTGCAGGGATTGATGATGTATTCCGTCCTCAATCAACCTTTGGATCAAGATCGCCCCCTAGCCATGCTTTGGAAGCTGGCCAACAAAATGCGCTGGCGCAATCCAACCGCAATTTTGGGGCTGATGGTCAACCTGCGAAATGTCCTGATTGTGGCAGTTTCGGCAGATAAGCGCTACGGGCCAATCTACAACCAGGGGATTGCTCAGGTGCTCTACACTGGCTTAGTTCAGCGCGGCTATCAACCGGGCAGCGGCATCCCAATTACGCTGCTTGGCTATAGCGGCGGCGGCGAAATGTCTGTCGCGGCCGCTCCTGATCTCAAACAGGCAACCGGTGCCCCGATTGAGGTGATTTCCCTGGGTGGGGTGCTCAGTGCCAAAAATAATTTCCTTAAACTGGAGCATCTTTATCATCTGGCCGGGGAGAAGGACGGAATTGAGCGAATTGGCCCAGCCATCTTTCCGGGGCGTCGTCAGTGGTTTCCCCTTTCCTATTGGAACCGGGCCATGCGGAGAGGCAAAATTACCCTGCTGTCGATAGCTGGCGTCGGGCATCAGGTTCCGGGTGGATACATGGACCCGATAGCCAGATTGCCCGATGGGCGCAGCCATCTGCAAGCAACGATCGAGTTGATTTTGCAAATCTTGGGCGGCGAAGTGATGCCTGCCGCTGAAACTTTGCCTGGGCAAGCAACCAACTATGCCCTCTATCAACAGGCTGACTTTATCCGTCCAGACTATTACCCGCTCAACCAAACCGTAGATTTGAGCTTGTACCAACCGATTCATGCCTGGATCGGGCGACTGATTTTGCCTCGCAAATCGGAACGGGCCCAGGTGCAAGGAGTGCGATTTGAAGTGCATCATGCGCCATCCCAATATCAGGACTGGGTAGGGCAAGTTGTGAATTTGCGCTGGGCCGATCGCCCGCTGGTTAAACGGCTGGTGGGGGCAGTGACGCGGGATGTTCACTTTAGCGCTGATGCTGAATACAGCAGTCGGTCGGGCAAAGCTGTCATTCCCGATCGGCTCAATCATTGGCGGCAGGTCGATCCCTTAGAATCCTTGGCGGGTAGCCATCCCGTCGATGATTTGATTGTGTTGCTCAATCCTCCGGTGGAGGTTGAGCCGATTGAAAGTTATGTCGACAATCAGGAAAGCGGAGAAAAATCAATCAATCTCTACATTCGCAGTCTGCCGGTGGAAATTACCGGACGCTACTACGCTCTCGTCCAGTTTTTGGCACCCGTTGCGGGGAAACAGTCTCAGGTCGTCCATTTCAACCGAGCCTCCCGGCAGTTTGATGGTGAGCAAGAAGTCGTTCTATTTCCCCAGGTTTTGCTGGCCCAAGCCTACGGCAGTTATCCCTCTACGACTCGCGACTTAGGATCGTGGATCAAATAAGATCCAGAATCTCGTGGTAGCCTGAGCGTTCCTCCCTTCCGTGTTTAGATGAATCCCTACCCCTCCGATATTGAGCAGCAAATGCTACGGCTCTACAAGTCATTGAACGAGAAGGATCGTCGTCGTTATGCCGCTATTGAAGCGGCCAAGTTGGGCTGGGGAGGAAGATCATACATCAGCAATCTGTTTGGGTGCGATTATTACACGATTCGCTCCGGATTATGGGAACTAAAGGATGAAGCAGCGATGAACCAGGAGAGGATTCGGGCGAAAGGAGGAGGACGCAAATCAGCCTTTGAGACAGTCGAGGGACTGGAGGATGCCTTTATGCACACCGCAGGGTCGCCTATGGATGAGGGGCAGAAATGGACAAATCTGAAGCGACAAGAGATTGCTCAGTTGATAGAAGTCGACGGAAAAGCGATCAGCGTTACCCTCGTTGACCCGTTGCTCACCAAGCATCACTATCGCAAGCGCAAAGCCCAGAAACGCCTTTCTACAGGAGAAACCGCCCAGCGCAACGAGCCGTTTGACAATATCGGGAAGCTTAGAAAAACCTATCAAGACTCAGACAATCCGATCTTGAGCAGGGACACTCAAAAAAAGAGTTGATGGGTCTAATTTATCGAGAGGGTCGTTTGTATACTCAGCAGGAGATTGAGGTTTTTGACCACGATTGGCCCTCTCTGGCAAACGGGGTCGCCATTCCCCACGGATTGTACGACCTGAAGCGGAATATTGGCTATGTCCAGATTGGCATCAGCCATGATACGGGAGAGTTTGCTTGTGATTCAATTCGCTACTGGTGGAATCATTATGGCTCTATTGAATATCCGAAGGCCAGTTCTATCTTGATCCTCTGTGATGGAGGGGGTTCTAACAGTTCGCGGCACTATTTGTTTAAGCAAGATTTACAGACATTGGTCAATGAGTTGGGTATTGAGATTCGCATTGCTCACTATCCGCCGGATAGCTCGAAATACAATCCCCTTGAGCATCGGCTCTTTCCTCATCTGACACGGGTTTGTGAAGGTGTTATTTTTGAGTCGGTAGAGACCGTCAAAGATTTGATGGGTAAAGCCAAAACTAAAACGGGTCTGAATGTCTTGGCTACGGTATTAGATAAGGCGTACCAAACGGGGCGAAAAGTCACCCAGGAGTTTAAGGAATCGATGGAAATCGTTTTTGATGCTTACCTGCCAAAGTGGAATTACACGGCTAAGCCGCAGATAGCTTAATTCTGGATCTTATTTAATCCACGATGCTTAGAGAGATCGCCCTTGAATGAAACGGGTTGGTATATTTATGGGGCTAAAAATAAAGTCGGGATGTTTGTGGTGCAATCCTTGGCTCCACGTCGATTATTCCGCTTGCAGCCAGAGCAGGTTGTGTTTGGGGCAAAGGCGAGTTATCGCTACATTCGCCAGCAAGCCTGGGCCAATCTTTCTGCCCAAAAAGGCAAGATCTCGTCAGTTTTGTGTACACCAAAATCTGATTGGTCAGCGATTCAAGCCGCGATTGACGATTGGCAAGTCGGCGATCGGGCCCTGCTAATCCACACTTACGGCGGCATTGGCGGCATTCGCAAAGAACCCGCTGCCGCCACGCCAATTTTCTTTGGCCACTTTGCCTATGGCGTGGCAGAAGTGGTGCGCGAACCGCTGACGGATGAATTGCGGTTTGAGATTTGCTATCACCAAGTCTATGCTCAAAACCCTGATGGTTTGACTGCTGGCACCCTGCATTGGTCGCGCTATCTGGGCGATCGCCAACGGGGTTGGGCCGGCACTCGCCCCACCTGCGACCTTTTGATCAAGCTGGATGCCTTTACCAAGGATTATGACCTGTATGGCGAGATTGGCAGTCCCTTGAATCAACTACCCCGCCGCAAGCGGACGGGGTATGCAAATCGTTTTGCTCCCAAACCGCAGATTTGGATTGCAATCCGATTCTTTCGCTGCAAGCAGCGGGGAATGTACCCCTATTAGATTCAATAAACGACTCAGGCGTTGCAAGCCAACCCTGCCCTGCTGCGATCGCTGCTCACAGACAATTCTGAACAAGCGCAACAATTTCAACTCCTGAGCCAATTGGGGGGAGAACTCCAGTCCCAACTGCAACCCTGGGGTGGGCCTCGCTCCGATTGGGCAAACAATGAGTTCAATTTGGGCAGCACCTTGGAAGATAACCCGCTGCAAAACCTGCGCACGGGTCTAGGCATCTGGCGCACAATGCTACCGCGTTTGGCCAGCGATACGATTGTCCGTATTTTCCTAAAGCATGGCGCAACCGTTTGGGTGCTTCGCACGAACCAAATTGGCGGCTATGATCCAGATATTGCCTCGATCTCGCCCATCACGCTCTAATTCTAGAGCGCTCTCTGCTTAAATCAATAACAGTTTAAGATTATTACGACTATAACGATTTAAAGCTGTCTGGACTATTGATAACTGAAGTGAGTTAATAGGAGTGGCTTGTGGAGAGTTTTTTCAATGGTTTTCCTCAGCTTATGAAAGCATCTGTAAGTTTATTTGGTATTTTTGCTCTAGCCGTCATTTCTCTTTTTCTGGTAGTTTTATGGTTATTTTACAGAGCTAAACCAAAACGAGAAACAAGCATACTTCTTTATATTATTCTTTTCTGCTTGGCACTTGCCTTGCCCGCACTTGCGGCAGGTAGTTTTTTGGATTTCAGAATGGGCAGCGAAGTTGTAGCTCAGACGATCAATGACACGACAATCAATAATCCAACAGTTGATAACGTCATCAAAGCAAACAGTATCAATGGTTTACTCAACTTAGAACAAGACATTCCCGTTCCAATTTCAGATATTAAGGCGACAGCCAATGCTCTATGGGATAAATACAAAAGCGAAGTTTGTAATCAACAAGAGCGCCAACAAGAAAACACTGATATTCAATACACATTCGCAACCGATGACGGGAATGTAACTGCAGTCGTTCGTATGATCATCCTTAACGGCAATACCATGCGATTCACAGTAGACAAAAAAGGAATTAAACCGACAGCAGGATATCCGGTGTTCATCGCGCTTCACGGCGGAGGATCATCATCGGATGCTTTAGACAATGATGATGACTGGTATAATGTACAGGGACTTTGGGGGCGAGATGTAGATCCTGGAATATATATTGCGGTGCGGGGAATTAGCAATACGTGGGATCTCCATTTTCGGCCTGATTCTTATCCAATGTATGATCGCTTGATTGAGAATATGATTGCGTGTGAAGATGCTGATCCCAACGCGATTTATCTGATGGGATTTTCAGCAGGAGGAGATGGTGTCTACCAAATTACTCCTCGAATGGGCGATCGCTTCGGTGCTACCAATATGATGGCGGGTCATCCTAACGGAGTGAATGTTGACAACTATCGCAATGTGCCTTTTCTGGTTCAGGTAGGAGAAGAAGACAGAGAGTATAACCGCAATCTTGAAGCAGCACGTTACAATGAGCTTCTAAACAGTAAAGCATCAAGCAGAGGTGGCTACGCCCACGACACTTTTATTCACGCTGGCGGAGATCATAACAATTGGATTCCTGAAACTTATGTTTCACCTCAGCCGAATACGATAATTGACAATATTGCAGAATGGTTGCAAGGAAATGGCTCAGGTGGAGGAACAATCGAACAGAACACTGCCAGTGTTACTTGGATGAAGCAACATCGGCGGAATCCATTACCCAGTCGGGTGATTTGGGATACTTCCACCCGCGCTGACAAGAGGCTGACCAAGGGATTTTACTGGTTAGATGCTGGTTCTAATCCCGATGGTTCTCTGATCGACATTGAGTACAGTCGTGATAGTAACACCATTAATGTCTCTCAATTGGGAAGCTATGTCGAAATACAATTCAGTCCGCAGATGGTGGATTTCAGTCAACCCGTAACTATCAACAAAGGCCAAGATCGCTTCGCAGTTCAACTCAAAGCATCGCTCAAAAAAATGGTTGAGACATTAGTTGACCGGGGTGATCCAAACTATATTTTCTCTGATGACGTTGTTCTGGAAAACGCAGGTGGCACTCTAAAAGTATCTGGACAACCTTCCTCTGCTGTCGATAATACTGTCAT
Source organism: Aphanocapsa sp. GSE-SYN-MK-11-07L (assembly GCA_019359715.1). GTDB lineage: Bacteria > Cyanobacteriota > Cyanobacteriia > Thermosynechococcales > Thermosynechococcaceae > JAHHGS01. Next base: position 6,819 of record JAHHGS010000051.1, read on the forward strand.
CGGATTGGACTAGGGGAATAGTTTAAAAACTCCTAAACAAATTTCCTCCTTCTATGGTGAGATTAGTAATCTCTTCCTATTGTGCGTGTAAATCTAGAGCATCCTTAATTACCTTGTTAAGGGAGATAAATGGAGAATTTTATGACTTACGTGACCACAGATTCCGCGCCTGAACTTTTGCAAGCTTTCCAAGGCTTAGATGTTGACCAGCAGTTAGCGCTGTTTTATTTTATCTACAAAGAGATGGGTGACGCAGTGACTCCAGCAGCCCCAGGAGCCAGCACTGTTTCGCCTCAGATTGCTGAAGGTCTGTTCGGTCAAGTTAAGGAAATGTCCTTTGACGAGCAATTGCAGCTTCAGCGAGACCTAATTCAAAAGCGCGAAACAATGATCACGCGTGAATATGGTGCTTTAGGCAATACAACTAAACTGCTGTTTTGGTATCTATTAGCGCAGGGAATGGATAGCAGCGAAATTGTGCCAATGCCCTCTGAATATGAACTTTCAGCGCCAGCCCAAGAGTTGCTTGCTCAAGTTAAAGCTTTAGGGTATGAAAAGCAAATGACCCTATTCCGCGACCTCGTTGCACCCATGGGTGTTGATTCAACTACTTCTGGTCGCCAAGGAATTTAGTCTAGCTGCCAGGTTAAGGAGCGATCGCAGCTAGCTCTAATTGCGATCGCTCTTTCCTGACTGATTCAAACTGATTGAGGCTATTTGATCAATACAAAGCAATAAGTTCTGGGCTAGCAGATTCATAATCCTTCATTGGGAAGAAGCAATCGAATGCAGAGATATCTATATTTTAAACAGGAAGCAGGTTTTGGGATTTTGGAAGCAGTTTTTGGTGTTTGTGTATGATTACAAGCTTAACCAACAGAGTTAACTTCTTGGAGGTTAATTTTGTTCCGTCAGAACTTTTTCATTCCGCCGACTACGCAGAAGTAGAGCAGCAGTTTGTCCAATTGCTGAATTTGGACGACTTAGACCAGCAAATAAGCGACCATCCGGCACTAGCTGAGCAGTTTGAGGCGACATTATCAGAAGCATTAGATGTAGCCTACGCCGGATTTGGAGATAATGCTGCCTGCTTGTTTTTGCACCGCATCCTCTACCGGATTAATCGGCTCAATTTATTTTGGTATGACGACCTTCAACACTATAAAAATGAGCGCTCCTACTATTTGCAATCGGTGCGCGATCGGATTGAATCAATTTGGCAGGAATGGGAAATTTCTCACTTTGATCTGGCGCAGTATCAGCAGCTAGAGGTTGAATCTGCCTTAACAGAGCGCGCTGAAGCAGATCTGGTTCCACCCTTAAATCAAAACAAACGCTACTTGCGTGAGGCTCTATCTCTAGAAGGGTATCGTAGACTATTGGCGATCGCCTCTCTAGATGGACTGGTTGAAGCCAGCCGAATGTCTCGGATTTTGGGGGGAGCAAGCAACGAAGTCCAGGCAATGCTGATCCGGGTGCTAATGGAAGAATACGGGAATGGGCGTTTTAGCCGCAAACACTCGACTTTTTTCGCTCAGATGATGAGAGAAGTTGACCTAAAAACAGAGCCAGAAGCCTATTTTGACCTAGCGCCTTGGCAACTTTTAGCCAGTATCAACCACAACTTTCTCCTGACCGAGCGTAAACGTCACTTCCTGCGCTACAACGGTGGATTAACCTACTTCGAGATTGTTGGTCCTTCGATCTATCAGGATTACATGGCTGCGGCTGAGCGGCTCAATCTTTCTGAAGTTGCGATGGGCTACTGGGAATTGCACATCCGAGAAGATGAGCGTCATGGGCAATGGATGCTCCAAGCGGTGGGCTTGCCCCTGGCCAGAATGTATCCAACAAATGCTTGGGAATTAGTCCTAGGCTATGACCAAGAAAAACTAATTGGCGATCGGGCAGGAACTGCTGTTATTGAAGCGATTCAAGCGGCTGAACGTTCAGGAAATAGGTTGATATAGAGGTGTATGAAAAAGGCAGTATTGAACAGAGTGAAGTCAGGTTCACTCAAAATGAGTCCGTCTCGATCCGAGCTACTCAAGTCGTATTCTCCTCAGGATCTGTTTTCCTGTCCAGAAGAATCACAGTTCTACTCACAGTGTCTCGAAAAGATGGTGTTTAATGGTGGTTATGACCGGGTGATTGAATTTGGCGCAGGTGATGGGAGTCCAATCATTAGCAGTTTGTTGAAGACCAGATTTAGCGGTGTTATTCACGGTTACGAGCTAAACGCTACGGCTTGTGAGGTTGCACGTAATCGAATTGATGATTGTCAACTGGCAGGACAATACAAAATTCATAACCAGTGCTTTTTTGCTGGGTACAGCGAGATCGCTGCGAATTGCCTGATTGCAAATCCGCCATATATTCCTGCCCCCGATAATCGCATTTATCTACCAGCGCTTCATGGCGGAATTGACGGGGCCACATTGACCAACCGGCTGCTAGCTCTCGGTTGCGAAACTGCCATGCTGATGATTTCTGCCTATTCCAATCCTGTGGCGACGATTCAGCGGGCAGTTGATCAGGGATACAGCGTGACTAACTTTATGATTACTCCGCTTCAGTTTGGTTACTATAGCTCTGAACCAAAAGTCCGAGATTGGATTACTCAACTGCGGCAACAAAATAAGGCGTTCTATTCAGCTAATATTTATTTCTTGGCTGGCGTTCTGTTCCAGCGAAAGTCTAGCAGTTTAACTGACTTGTCGTCAGAACTGATCAAAGTGATTACGGTTCTTTAGAAAGTATCTTGGGCGACGTTGCCAGCTTGCAGGTCCCCGCTAGCCCCCTTGAAAACTGCCGTGTACACAACAAGTCAAGTTGGACTTCGTTTGAGTCCTCTGCGCCCCCTAAGTCCCCCAATTTTGGGGGCTAGCGATTGTCTGTGGCTTGAGTCAATACTTCTGCTATAAAAGGTTCTGAAGTGAATCAGGCTGAACTCGGTCTTCAACTGCCCTAGCAACTGCCGCATCAGCAATCGAGCCTGAAAAAGTTGGCTCTTTAATGGGCAATGGGGTGTGCTGACGGACAACTTTACGGAACTGATCGCCATCAATCGTTTCTTGCTCCAACAGCAGTTCCACTAAGCGATCGACCAACTCTCGATGTTCGCGAATGGTCTTGCGGGCGATTTCGTAGCAATGGGTGACAATTTGCCGCACCTGACGATCCACCTGGGTCAGCATTTCGTCAGAAGAGTCGGAACGAGAGCCAAAGTCCCGCCCTAAGAAAACTTCCGGGCTAGAACTCTCGAAGGCAATATTGCCCAGGTCAGACATGCCCAACCGGGTGACCATTTCGCGGGCCAAGCCAGATACGTACTGAATATCCGAGGAAGCGCCATTCGTCACTTCTGCCTCGCCAAAAATTTCCATTTCTGCCGCCCGTCCCCCTAGAGCGATCGCGATCCGATCCAGCAGCCAGGCCCGCGTGTACAGTCCGCTATCCACCCGATCTTCGTCAAACACCTGCTGCGAAAATCCACCCACACCGCCAGAGCGAGGAATAATTGTCACCTTATTGAGCGGGTCAGAGTTTTTCAGCAAGGTTGATAACAGGGCATGACCAATCTCGTGGTAGGCAATCAGCCATTTTTTCTTGCTGTCCATCAGCGGAGCCAAGGTCAAGCCGATCGTAATTCGGTCGATCGCATCATCTATTTCTAAGCTTGTAATTGCCTCTTTGCGACGACGGGCGGTCAAGATCGCTGCCTCATTCAGCAGGTTAGCCAATTCCGCGCCGGAAAAGCCAGGCGTGCGACGGGCGATTGCCTCAATCGAGACCTCTGGCGACAGCTTCTTTTCACGAGCATGAACTTCTAAAATTCCCAGCCGCCCATTAAAGGTCGGTAAATCAACGGTGATTTGGCGGTCAAACCGACCAGGGCGGAGCAGGGCGGTATCTAAGACATCCGGGCGGTTGGTGGCAGCAATAATAATAATCCCTGTGTTGCCCTCAAACCCATCCATCTCGGTCAACAACTGGTTAAGGGTTTGTTCTCGCTCGTCGTTACCGCCACCGATCCCGGCTCCCCGCTGCCTCCCGACGGCATCAATTTCATCAATAAAAATCAGACAGGGGGCGTTGTCTTTGGCTTTCTTAAACAGGTCGCGGACGCGGGAAGCGCCCACCCCAACAAACATTTCGACAAACTCTGAGCCAGAAATACTAAAGAAGGGGACGCCTGCTTCACCCGCGATCGCCTTGGCTAACAGCGTCTTGCCGGTTCCAGGCGGGCCGACCAGCAGCACCCCTTTCGGAATTCGGGCCCCAATTGCCGTAAATTTCTCTGGTTTTTTCAAGAAGGTGACGACTTCTTGCAGTTCCTCTTTGGCTTCTTCAATCCCGGCCACATCGTCAAAGGTGATGCCCGTTTTAGCTTCAATTTGAAAGCGGGCCCGCGATTTACCAAAATTGAGAATTTGCCCTGGCCCACCCGGCGCATTCGCCGATCGCCGCAGCACTAGCAGCAGCAGCACGACAAGCCCAAACCCAAGCAATAGGTTAAACAGCAGCCCAAACAAAACATTCTCGCCGCTAGTCGGAATGACGTTAAAATTGACGTTTTTTTGGCGCAGCAATTCCACCAGTTCGGGATTGCGATCGAACAGGGCAACTTCCTGCAGCGGTTCATTGCTCTTTTGCCCCTTCACCTGAAAGCGAGCTACCCGCTGCTCCTGGTAAAGGTCAACTTTGGTGACGTTACCCGCCTTGATGTCTTGGACAAATTCACTGTAGGAAATTGGCTCTTTAGCTCTAGCATTCTGGGCTAAGTTAAGTTGAGCCAAGACTGGGCCGCCCTGGCAGAGAATTACCCCCGTAACCACCATCAGTTGCCCTGCTAGTGCTTTACTCCAGGATCGTTTGCTCATGTTTAGTTTGCCTTTCGTATCACTCAACTCAAGATTTGGATCGTTCTCAACTGCTGACAGACCGTCAAGATAGGGCAACCAGCTTTGTAAAAATTAGCGATGTTTACAATCTACCCTTCTCAGCCTAGTTTAACGCCGCTGGGGGTCAGACTGCCTGACCATACAGTGTTCAACTGCTCAAATAAGGCTTGGACACGGTTGAGGTCTTTGTGGCCGGGAGAGCGTTCAACCCCACTGGAGAGGTCAATTCCGTTTGGCTGCAACTGGCGCAAGGCTACCGCTACATTGTCCGGCGTCAGCCCGCCTGCCAACAACCAGGGACAGCGGGGCTGAAAGTTTTGCAAGATTTCCCAGTCAATCGTTTTGCCAGTGCCGCCTAATTGGTTGTCAGCATAGGCATCCAGCAGCAGCGTATCTACTTCCTGGGCATAATCATCAGCAACCGCTAGCATGGCGGCAGTTTTAATCCGAATTGCTTTGATGATTTCTATTGCGGGTAAAAGCTGCCGCAACTGCCAACAAAATTCTGGTGACTCGCTGCCGTGCAGTTGAACGCCGCTTAGCCGAGCGATCGCCACCGTTCGCCGAATCGTTTCTAGATCAGCATCTGCAAACACACCAATCGTCGCGACTGTGTTTGGCAACGCCTGCGTGATTAGCTGAATTTGCTCAGGGCTGACGTAGCGAGGCGAGGAGGGAACGCAAATAAACCCCAAGGCGCTGGCCCCCAGTTGGGCGATCGCCAGCCCCTGCGATCGTTGGGTAATTCCGCAGATTTTCACCCTGAGCGGATGGGAGTTCTGGAATGGCATAATTTTGCGATCGTTAAGGAACTACTAAAAGCATAAACGTATTTAAATTGCCACTAAAATACAACCAACGCAATGGGGGGTGACATGGCAAGCAAAACTCCACGGCAGTGGATTGCCAAAGTTTCAGGTCGATTGCCGCTGCGGACTGTACTGACGGCTCCTTTTGTCGCCCAAGTGGTGCTCGCTACGGGCTTAGTTGGGTATTTGTCTTATCAAAATGGGCAGCAGGCCGTTAATGATTTAGCGAATCAGTTAATGCAGCAAGTCGGCGATCGGGTTGATCAGCATTTGGATAGTCGGCTAGAACTCCCGCAGCAACTCAATCAGATCAACCTAGACCAAATGCAGACTAATGTGCTCGATCTGAACAATCTGCAAACGATGGAACGCCCGTTTTGGAAGCAACTTCAGGTTTTTAATCTGACCTACATTGGCTATGCCAATCAAAAAGGCGATTATATTGGTGTTGGTTATGATCGGCAAAATCGAGTTAGTTTTGACATTGTTGATGCTGCTCAGCCCAAGCAGATATCTATCTATTTGGCAACTCCAGAGGGCAGGCGAGGCAAACTGATTGAAACCGAATCAGGCTATGACTTTACCTTAGAAGCTTGGTATGCCGATTTAATTCATTCAAAGCAGCCCCGCTGGTCGCAGATTTATAACTGGGGAGCTGGCTATGGGGACGTGATCTCGATTTCTGCTGGTACGCCTGTGTTTAACGATCGTCAGCAGGTACTGGGAGTTTTAGCGATCGACTTTAGCCTTACAGATCTGAGTGCTTACATCCGGCAACTTAAAATTAGTCCAAACGCCAGAGTGTTTATTACTGAACACAGCGGAAACTTAGTCGCTACTTCAGTCAGCCAGCCTTACCACATTGTTAACCAAGCAGGAGTTAGATTAGCCGCTACCAGCAGCAGCGACCCGACGATTCGAGCCGTTGCCCAGGCTTTGACCGAGCAATTTAGCAGCTTCAAAAATATTCATGACCAGCAAACACTCAAGCTGTCCGTACAGAGCCAAACTTATTTTGTCCAGGTTACTCCCTGGCAAGATCAGTACGGTCTCGATTGGTTGATTTTCGTAGCTGTCCCAGAATCGGACTTTATGGGGGCTTTGTTGCATAATTCACTAAAGAAGAAAGGTTGGCTTATCGCAGGGTGTTGTTAGCAAGCGACGGGATAACTCTCCGGCTTCGCGATCTGAATCATTCGGTTGAGTGCAGCACATTTGATGA
>JAHHGS010000052.1 GCA_019359715.1 Aphanocapsa sp. GSE-SYN-MK-11-07L
TATGGAGCCGCCGACTCAGTAAGGAATATGAGCGCTTGCCCGCAACCTCTGAGTCCTTCATCTACGTTGCCAGCATTCGACGCATGCTTAACTTATTTGCCTAAAACTTTTCAAACACCCTCTGAGCGTAAAGTTGAAGCCCTCTTGATTGGAGTTGTAAGTGTGGGTGAGTCCACTCTGGTTAATCACCGCTGTGCCAGCATACCAGCGGAGCAGATTCAGATCGGAGTCTGAACCAAACCGCTGATCTGGGCTTTTAATGCCCACCCGGTCAACCAGAGGAACCACCCAGTCTGCCCCTTTGAGCAGCGTTGAGGAGTTGTCTGCTGCCGGATTAGCCTCTCGCACATAGACATCGGCATAGGTGACATTGCCCCAGATTTCAACCGTGGGGTCAAGGATGTTGGCGTAGGTGCCCCCCAGTTGCAGAAAGTCAGGGCTCGGATCGATCGCCGTAAACTGCAAATCGCGGGTTGGGAGGCGATCGCCTTTCCATCTATCGCCATCTTAGGGGTTGGCTGGCAAACAGACGTAGCCGCCAGGCAGCAACCGTAAGCGGCTACCCGCTGGACAATCTTGTCCAGAAACAAGCCCCGATCGCGGATAAGGGGGCGGCGTAAACGTTGTGGTTGGGGTGGGCTGAGCAGTAGCGCTAGGAGCCGGCGGCAGAAGCACAGGCGGCTGAGCCATGCCCTGAATTAATTCAGGTGGCAAGGAGGTGTTCTGAAATTGCCTTTGACAGGCTTGAAGTTCAGTCTGAGAGGCAAAAGGGTTACAAACCGTCGGTGAGTTACCAGGCAGGGTCGGGTTGAAATCAGGAACGGGAATCAGGGGTTGATCTGGAATCAGAGAGGATGGCAAAGGGCTGGGGATAAGCGGGCCAAAGTCAAATTGAGCGATCGCCGAATCAGCCAAAACAAAAGGCAAGAGCAAACAAACTGCGATCAATCCCTGGTGCATGGCTTGCCGTCCCCAGTTGTGAAAATGGAAATTTCTGCTGAAGTGCCTGTACTAATCAGCAAAAATATAGTGATGCAGTTCAGACGGGTCAGGTTCAGGGCTAGACTCGGCAAAGGTAACAGCGTCGTCAATTGCAATCTGAATCTTTTTCTCGATCGCCTTCAAGTCTTTTTCCTTGGCTAAATCCTGCTCAATCAGATAAGCGGCTAGCTTTTTGATCGGGTCACGGGAAAACCAAAAGTCTTTTTCTTCCTTCGAGCGCAATTCATCTGGATCGGCTAACGAGTGACCGCGAAACCGATAGGTGAGAGCCTCGATCAGGGTTGGGCCTTCGCCGGCCCGGGCGCGGGCGACTGCTTCCTGGGCCACGGTTCGCACCGCCAGCACATCCATGCCATCAACCTCGACCCCGTGCATGCCAAACGCTTTCGCTTTTTTGTAAATCTCGGTGTCTGAGGTGGCCCGATCGTGGGCCATCCCGATCGCCCACTTATTGTTCTCAACCACAAACAAAATTGGCAGTTTCCACAAAGCCGCCATGTTTAAGCACTCAAAAAACTGCCCGTTATTGCTGGCCCCATCGCCAAAAAAGCAAGCCGTCACCTGATCAGCGCTGGCATCGTGCAGGGCTTCCCGTCGATACTTGGTTTGGAGGGCGGCCCCGGTGGCGATCGGGATGCCCTCGGCCACAAAGGCAAACCCACCCAACAGCCGATGCTCAGCCGAGAACAGGTGCATGGAGCCACCGCGCCCCTTGCTGCACCCGGTCGCCTTGCCAAATAGTTCGGCCATGACTTGATTAGGCGGCACCCCCGCGCTCAAAGCATGGACGTGATCGCGGTAGGTGCTGCACACATAGTCATCAGAGCGCATTGCCTTGATCACACCAGAAGCCACTGCTTCTTGACCGTTGTAGAGGTGAACGAAGCCAAACATTTTCCCTCGATAGTACATCTCGGCGCATTTATCTTCAAAAAAGCGCCCCAGGATCATGTCCTCGTAAACCCGGAGACCTTCTTCGCGGGTAATTGCAGCCGGAGAAGTTTGCAGGACAGGTAGCGTTCGTTCTTGAACCATTGCTTTAAAGAATCCTTAGCAGAGATGACAGGGGACGGCCAGAAGGGCCGAGTGAGACAATTTTACGCAAAATTAAGCTTGGGAACAAAGACTCTGGCTCCGACATCGGAAACTAAACTTTAGTTTTTATAATTCTTCCCTTTAGATTTCCGATAATATTCCGATAATATAGATTATCTTTGTCGCCTGTCGTCAAGGACATGGATTGTGCGAATTCCCCTCGACTTTTACCGCATATTAGGCGTACCGATTCAGGCAATCCCTGAGCAAATTCAGCAGGCCTATAGCGATCGCCTGCAACAACTCCCTCATTATCAGCATTCTAGCGCAGCGATTTCTGCCCGCAAGCAGCTTCTAGAAGAAGCTTGTACCGTGCTCTGCGATCCTGAGCAGCGGCAGGAATACGACCAAAAATTTCTGTCTCAAACCTACGCCCTTGATCAGCCAAATCAAAATCAGCCAAATCAAAATCAGCCAAATCAAACTCAGGCAGACCCTAAAGCTCCAGAAGATGGCGATCGACTAGCTGATGAACCCGGACTTGAGGTTCAAGATGCTCTGATTGCAGGCGTCCTGCTGCTATTGCACGAGCTAGGCGAGTATGAATTGGTGCTGAAAGTCGGCAAACCCTATGTTAGCCGCGGCATTTTAGACTTAAAGCGACCTTACACTGGCTCCGCCCTGCTAGAGGCAGACATTGTCCTTACCCTGGCCTTGGCGCACTTAGAATTGGGGCGACAGCATGTTCGCCAATGCCACTACGTCAAAGCCGCCTACGAGCTAATGGAAGGGCTGGATATGCTGACCCGGGAGGGGTTGTTCTCAGAAGTGCAGAGCCAAATTCGGGCTGACCTTTACCAACTGCGACCCTACCGGATTTTGGAGCTGGTTGCCCTACCGCTGAGCGAAGGATCAGCCCGTAACCAAGGGCTGTCTCTCCTGAGCGAGATGCTGACAGAGCGTCGGGGCATGGATGGGACGGGGAATGATCAGTCTGGGCTGAGCGTTGAGGACTTTCTCAAGTTTATTTACCAAATCCGCAGCTATTTGACCGTCGCTGAGCAGCAGGAGCTATTTGAAGTTGAAAGCCGTCGTCCTTCGGCTGCCGGCACGTACTTAGCCATTTATGCCTTAATGGCAAATGGGTTTGCCCAGCGCCAACCCGCCCTGATTCGCCGTGCCAAGGTGATGCTGCGGCGGTTAAACATTCATCAAGATGTGTTTTTGGAGCAGGCCAGTTGCACGCTCTTGCTGGGGCAAACCCGGGAAGCCCTGCAAGCCCTGGATCAAAGCCATGACTACGAAGCCTTGGCGTTTATTCGTGAGCAGTCGATCGATTCACCAGATTTAATTCCAGGGATTTATCGCTACACCGAGCGCTGGCTTCAGGAAGAGGTTTTCCCTCATTTTCGAGATTTAATCGATCAACCTGTCCGAATTCAAGACTACTTTGCCGATGAGCAGGTTCAAACCTACTTAGAAGCGATGGAGGCTGATCCAACTCAATTCCCGCTCGAACCTGCCACCCCTCTGGCTGACGGATCTACCATGCCTGGCAGTCTGGAAAAGGCTGATTTGCCCCCCACTGCCGAACCAGCGACGCAAGTCCCCACCCGTAAGCAGTCATTGCTCGACTCCCCCTGGGATTTGCCGCCCTTGGCTCAGCCGGTTCAGGTGCCCCCTACTCGTTCATTTGCAGTCCTGCCGGGGGGCAAAAATGGCTACGCCCTTGACCCGGCCCCGTTGACCCTGACAGAGGCCAACCGGGCTGAACCGGAACCGACGCGGACTCGGCGGAAGCCGCGCCCATTGCCCAACTCGGTCTATCAGCGCCGGTTAGGGCTACTGCTGGTGGTGGGTGGTTTTTCGCTGATCGGGATGGTGGCGATCGCCTATTACCTTTGGCGGCAGTTTCAGCCGCCTGCTCCTGCGCCTGTGACGGCCAGTGCGCCCGTTGTAGCACCCAATTCGCCCAGCCCCTTGCCCACCACCCCTGTGCCCCCCTTCAATGAAGAGGCTGCCGGGGACACCAGCAAGTTGACCCCCGACCAGGCCAAGCAAGTCATCCAAACCTGGCAGCAGCTTAAGGCTGGCGCCATGGGCAAAGCCTATGCGGTTGAAGACCTGAAGCAAGTTTTGGCAGAACCCGTCCTCTCAAGCTGGCAGAGTGCCGCAGCGGCGGGGCAGGCAGAGCAGACTTACTGGCAGTATCAACTGAATGACCTGCAAGTTGAGTCGGTCAAAAATACCAGCCCAGACCGGACAGAAGTAGTTGCCAAAGTGAGTGAAACAGCGAATTTCTATGGTCAGGATGGTCAGCCACAGGCTGATCAGTCCTATACCGATCGCTACCGAGTGCAATATACTTTGGTGCGCCAGGGGAATCAATGGCTGATTAAAAACATGAAAGTGTTGAGGTAGTTCATGTCCGCTAATTCTGTCATCTCTGCCCTGCCCTTCCGGCAGGTGGTGCAAAAACTGGGTTTATCGATCGGTGATACAAGTTTGGTTGAGTGTCCTGACTTGCAGCCAGAGATTAGCGGTGTAGTAGCGGTGGAGGCAGCTCACTCCGGCGGGCTAAGCTTTATTGAAGGCGAACGGTTTGCTGATTCCTTAGCATCCACTCAAGCCAGCGCCTTAATTTTGCCCACCAGCCCAGCCCTGCAAGCCGCAGCGACGGCTCGCCAGATTGCCTGGATTGCTACCCCTCAGCCCCGGCTGGTGTTTGCCCAAGCGATCGCCCTGTTTTACCAGCCCTTTGCACCCAGCCCAGCGATTCACCCGACGGCGGTGACTGATCCAACGGTGGAACTGGGCCCAGGCGTAGCGATTTCAGCCCATGTGGTGATTCAAGCAGGAGTCAAGATTGGCCACGGGGTGATCATTCATCCGAATGTGGTGATTTACCCGCAGGTGACGATTGGCGATCGGACAGTGCTGCACGCCAACTGCGTGATTCATGAGCGGAGCCAAATTGGCGCTGACTGCGTGATCCACAGCGGGGCGGCGATCGGAGCAGAAGGGTTTGGGTTTGTGCCGACGCCAGAGGGCTGGTTCAAAATGCCCCAGTCGGGCTACACCGTCTTAGAAAACGAGGTAGAAGTGGGCTGCAACACCGCGATTGACCGCCCCTCTGTTGGCGAAACCCGGATTGGGCGGGGGAGTAAGATTGATAATCTGGTGCAAATTGGGCATGGCTGTCAGACTGGTGAAAGCTGCGTCTTAGCTGGACAAGCCGGAATGGCGGGGCGAGTCAGGCTGGGTAAGGGAGTCATTTTGGCCGGACAGGTCGGGATTGCTGATCAGGTGGAAATTGGCGATGGGGCGATCGCTAGCGCCAAGTCTGGTATCCACAGCAACGTTGCGGCTGGCGAAATTGTCGGAGGCATTCCGGCCCGGCCGCAAAAGCTATTCCTAAAGCTGTTGGCTCTCCAAACCCGTTTACCAGAACTTTATCGCGCCGTTAAGCAGCTTCAGCAGCCGCCTGAATTATGACAGCGCAACCGCTCAAAATCAATCAATAACCCTGACTCAGCCGCAATTAGCGCTTTGACTGTGAAGGTAGGTTTAAAGGTTAGGATCAGGAAATAATACCGTGCTGCCACCGAATGCTTGAGAACACTATGCCTGCCATCCTGAGCCAAGAGTCGATTTTAGAAGTACTGCGTCCGGTTCAAGACCCAGAGCTGCAAAAAAGCCTGGTGGAGCTAAACATGATTCGGAATGTCGCGATCGCCGATGGCAATGTCCGCTTCACCTTAGTGCTGACAACTCCGGCTTGCCCGCTGCGAGAATTTATTGTTGAAGACTGCAAAAAAGCGATTCAAACCCTGCCCGGCGTTGGCAATATTGACATTGAAGTAACGGCTGAAACGCCTGCCCAGAAAAGCTTACCCGATCGAACTGGCATTCCAGGTGTCAAGAATATTATTGCGGTTTCCAGCGGTAAGGGCGGCGTTGGCAAAAGCACTGTTGCCGTCAATTTGGCAGTGGCTTTGGCTCAAGCGGGAGCCGCTGTCGGCATGATCGACGCCGACATTTATGGCCCGAATGCCCCGACCATGCTAGGGCTAGACCAGGCCGTGATTGAAGTCCGCAAAGAAGCCCAGGGAGACGTGCTCGAACCCGCCTTCAATCATGGCGTCAAGCTGGTGTCAATGGGCTTTTTAATTGACAAAGATCAGCCGGTGATTTGGCGTGGGCCAATGCTAAATGGAATTATTCGCCAATTTTTATACCAAGTTGACTGGGGCGAACTGGACTACTTAGTGATTGATTTGCCACCGGGGACGGGCGATGCCCAGTTGACCCTGGCCCAAGCTGTCCCAATGGCCGGGGTCGTAATTGTCACCACGCCGCAAACCGTCGCCCTGCTGGATGCCCGCAAGGGGCTACGCATGTTCCAGCAGTTGGGCGTACCCGTGCTGGGGCTGGTCGAAAATATGAGCTACTTTATTCCGCCTGACCTGCCCGATCGCCAGTACGATATTTTTGGCTCCAAAGGTGGAGCCGTGATGGCTCAAGAACTCAACCTGCCGCTGTTGGGCTGCGTGCCGCTGGAAATTCAACTGCGGGAAGGCGGTGATGCCGGTTTACCAATTGTGTTAGCCGCCCCAGAGTCAGCTTCAGGTCAAGCTCTACGGGCGATCGCTCAAGCGGTAGCCGGTAAAGTCTCGATGGCAGCTTTGCTTTAGGTGAAGTGTCGGGGGCGGGTTTGGCGGTGACATCCCTGTAGATAGTGGAGATACAGGTCGATCGTGTTGATGAATTATCGTCAGGCCCAACGCCAACATCCAAACGGGAACCCCTGATCGTAAGGATAATGATGCTTGATAGGCATGGCGCAGCATGAAAGATCAAAACGGATCTTGGTTTAGAACCATCTGCCAATATCGGGGGTCTGTGATTCCGGCAGTTTGGCGACGGGTGTTGCTGTGCGCGCTATTTGGCACAGGCGTTTCGATTCTGCACCAATTGGGCTGGAATCTGTTTCCGGCCATTTTGGGCAACGTAATACCGACCATTGTGCTGGGGTTGCTGCTGGTTTTTCGGACAAATACCGCCTACGAGCGTTACTGGGAGGGACGCAAGCTCTGGGGGATGATGATTAACAGCGTCCGCAATTTGAGCCGACAACTCTGGGTAGTGGTGGTGGCTGATACGCCCCAAGAGCGAACCAGAAAGATTGCGGCTTTGCGATTGCTGATTGCCTTTGCGATCGCCACCAAACTCTACCTGCGACAGGAGCCAGTCAACCATGAGCTAGCCGCTCTCATCACCCGACAGCAGTATGAGCATTTGCAGCGGGTCAACCATCCGCCCCTGAAAATTGCCTTTTGGCTGGAAGACTATCTCCAACAGCAGTATCGAAACAACAAGGTGAATATTTATCAACTCACCTACTTGGATGCGTTAGTAGACAAACTGGTAGAGTCTCTCGGTGGCTGCGAGCGGATTCTGAAGACGCCGATTCCCCTCGCTTACTCGATTCACCTCAAACAGATTTTGCTGCTGTTTTGTTTGCTGCTGCCGTTTCAGGTGGTGGGGGAACTGGAACTATGGACGGGGCTAATTGTCGGGCTGATCAGCTTTACTTTGTTTGGCGTCGAAGAAATTGGCACCGAAATTGAAAACCCGTTTGGCAAAGACCTCAACGACCTGCCCTTAGATACAATCTGTGCCACGATGCAAAGAAATATCGAGGACTTGATTCAGTCGCCGCCCGGCAGCGCTTTACCGATGGCAGTAGAAGTGCCTGAAGTATGATTTAAACCTGGAGTTTGTTCTGTTTTTCTGGCAGGCCCTTTCTTCCTAACTCAACGCTTACGAGTGATTTAGCCTTGCAAATTACATTTTTAGGAACCAGTTCTGGCGTCCCAACCCGATCGCGCAATGTTTCTAGCATTGCGCTCCGCCTGCCCCAACGGGCCGAAGTCTGGCTGTTTGACTGCGGCGAAGGCACCCAGCATCAGCTTTTGCGCAGTGATGTCAAAATTAGTCAAATTCGGCGGATTTTTGTCACCCACCTGCATGGCGACCACATCTTTGGACTGATGGGGCTGTTGGCTAGTTGTGGCATGGCCGGCAACCCTAGCCGAATTGACCTCTACGGGCCGCCAGGGCTAGATAAGTATATCGAAGCCTGCACGCGCTATTCGCAAACCCATTTTTCTTACCCGCTGCGAGTGCATACCGTCCAGCCGGGTTTACTCTACGAAGACAACGAATTTACCGTTAGTAGCGGGCTGTTACACCACCGGGTGACTGCTTTTGGCTACCGGATTGCCGAAAAAGACCGCCCCGGCCACTTTGATGCCAAAAAAGCGGCGGACTTGGGGATTCCCTCTGGGCCGCTCTACGGCAAACTCAAACGCGGAGAGCAAATTGTCTTACCGGATGGGCGCAAAATCGACGGGGCTGACTTTTGCGCCCCGCCTGAACTGGGGCGTAAAATTGCCTACTGCACCGACACGATTTTTTGCGATGGAGCGATCGCCCTGGCTCAAGATGCCGATGTCGTGATTCACGAAGCCACCTTTGCCCACCAAGACGCCGAAATGGCTTATCAACGCCTGCATTCCACCTCAACGATGGCGGCTCAGGTGGCTCTGGCTGCGTCAGCTAAATTGCTGCTGATGACGCACTTTAGCCCCCGCTATGCGCCCGGCAATGCCCTCCAGCTTGACGATTTGCTGCAAGAAGCCCGCTCTATTTTTCCCAATACCGAATTAGCCTACGACTTTTTTAGCTACGAAGTCCCCCGCCATCGGACAGTCGATGATGCGATTCACCTGAAAAGGCAAGTAAACGCACTCAAGAACTAAGCGTGAAGAGTTACTGGCTAAAATGAAGCTACCGAACTCAAGTTAGAACAATGGTTGCTGTTCAAACTCGCCGCTTTACCGTCAGTGAATACCACCGCATGAGCGAGTTGGGGATTTTGGTGCCGACTGAGCGGACTGAACTTGTAAATGGACAAATTATTGCGATGGCGGCCAAGGGAACACTACATACATCCGCTGTCCTTTTAACCCAGGACTTACTCAGCGATCGCCTAGGCAAGCGAGTGTTTGTTAAGTCTCAAGATCCAATCCGCCTCAACGATGACTCAGAGCCAGAACCAGATATTGTGCTGGCAGTCCGCGATCCGCTCGCCTATAGTGACCATCACCCTACGGCGGCTGAAGTACTGCTGGTGATTGAAATTGCTGACTCCAGCCTGAAGTATGACCTAGAAACCAAGGCTCCCCTGTATGCCAAGGCAGGTATTTCAGAGTATTGGGTGCTCGATGTAGTTGAGCGCAAGCTGCACGTTTTTCGGCAGCCAGGGGAATTAGAATATCAGCGCCAAACCATTTTGGCAGAAACGCTTGAGATTGCCCCCCTCGCTTTTCCTGACTGCGCGATCGCCATTCGAGATCTGCTCCCTCCAACCCCAGTTAAAGATAGTATCTGACGGTGGTGACAACTCGGCTCTTTTTGGCTCTTAGGGCTGCTTTTAAAAATAGAGTCGTTTGGTTGTGTAAAAAGCTTTCCCACCAGTGGCGGGGGACGAAAGGTTGAGCTTCAAAGTAGCGGACAAACTCTAAAATTGGTCCAATCACAGAGCGGTAGGGCGAGTCTAAAATCTCTAGCTGAATATCGGCTTCTAATTCAGCCCAGCGCCGCCTTAATTTTTCTTGATCGGTTGAGCCAATGTCAACGTGAACCGCTACAACTTCATCCGCAATACTGCAAGCGTACTCTAGGGCTTCGACCGTGCCTCGGTGCAACTGATTCACGACCACGATCGCCGGATGAGTGCTCACCTCGCCTTTCGGACGGGGAATGTAACCTCTGGGCGCAAATTCCTGGATGCTGAGCCGCTCGGCAACATACGTGTAGTGTCGCTGAATGGCGACAAATAGCCAGACCAAGAGCGGAATTGCCACCACCACCAGCCAAGCCCCCAGCGCAAATTTTGTCCAAATGATAATTGTCAGTACAATCGCCGGGGCGATCGCCCCGGCGGCATTCATCGCCGCACTGGCCTGCCAGCCAGCCGTCTTTGCTTTAAACCAGTGCCGCACCATCCCGGCTTGCGACAGTGTAAATGAGTTAAATACCCCGACTGCGTAGAGCGGAATGATCGCA
Organism: Aphanocapsa sp. GSE-SYN-MK-11-07L; assembly: GCA_019359715.1. Classification (GTDB taxonomy): domain Bacteria; phylum Cyanobacteriota; class Cyanobacteriia; order Thermosynechococcales; family Thermosynechococcaceae; genus JAHHGS01. The sequence goes on from JAHHGS010000052.1 coordinate 10,171, forward strand.
GTGGTCGATCCCTTAAAGATAATAATTAAGGCTGCCGAACAGAGGCTCAATAGAATAATCCCGTTGGAATAAACGAGCCGATCGCCCAAAATTGCCAACTGCCGGGGCAAAAAGCCATCGCGCCCCAAAAAGTAACACAGGCGCGGGAAATCAGCATAGCTGGTGTTGGCAGTTAACAGTAAAACTGCCGGTGTTGCCAACGACACCATGAAGTAATACATGCCGCGACCAGGCAAACTCGTGCCAAAAATGTGAAGTAGACCTGAATAGGAATCTAATTTAAGCCGTGTGGGTGTGCTCATTAAATTACATGCCACTCCCATCGTCTGTTCGATCTAACTCCTGGTCGGCCCAAGAGGCAGGGTCTTCCAGTGGCTCTAGATGAGTTACGACATGGGCACCTGGCAAGGCTTTAACGATCGCAATTTCAATTTCTTCACACAGTTGATGTCCATCCTGCACCGTCCATTCGCCGGGCACCAGCAGATGAAAAGTGACAAACCGGCGGGCCCCAGCCAAGCGAGTGCGGAGGGCATGAAACTGAATTCCTTGAGGTTGATGCGATTGTAAAATATTAACGATCGCTTGCTGTTCTTCCGCTGGTAATGAGGCATCTAGTAAACCAGACCCCGTTTCCCGCAGCAGCCGCAGTCCAGCCCAGACAATATTGGCCGCCACCCCTAGAGCAATCAGGGGATCGAGAGCCAGCCAACCCGTGATTTGCACCAGCACAATTGCCAGCACCACGCCTCCAGAAGTCCAGACATCGGTCAACAAATGATGGGCATCTGCCCGCAGCGTAATCGATCGCAAGCGGCGGCCAGCCTGTAACAGCAGGAAAGCAACTCCGCCATTCAGGGCGGTGGCGACCAGGGTTAGCCCTAAACCCAAGCCCAATTGCATCAGCGGCTCTGGGTGTAAAAGGCGACCCCAAGCGGCCAGGGCAATGCTAATCGCCGCCACCAGAATCAGTCCGCCCTCAACCGCACTGGAAAAATATTCTGCTTTGGAATAGCCAAAGCTATGGCTGGCATCGGCCGGTTTAGCCGCTAGACTCAATGCCCAGATTGCCACCCCTGCCGCCACCAAATTAACGCCAGATTCGATCGCATCTGCCAGCAGCCCAATTGAACCTGTAAAAAAATAAGCCCCTGTCTTGAGGGCGATCGTTATGATGGCTGTCACCAGAGACAGAACAGCATAAGAGCGAGCCGACCATTGGTTCATTGATCACAACTTAAAACGGCAGCTTGCATTAATCCAGACCAGGTTAAAGTTGCGCCATGATTTGAGTTTGCGGATTCCGATCGGATTACTGAGAATTTTGGATCACAAGGCTTTTCCCAGTCTCCCACATTGAGCTATTGCCGCGTTCTTTTTCAGCCATCCACCACTCAACTCCCCAGAAGTAGATTCTAGACACCCCAGCTTTAGTTGCCCGCTGCCAGATTGTCCGCAAGAGTTCGGGATTCATTGTCTTATCAGCTTCTTCTTGACTATTATCGTAGGGGCCGTTGGGCCCCCAAGGTTCTGCTTGCAGCTCAATCACCCACAGGGGTTTACCCTGCCGTTGGGCGAGCAGATTTTGATAGGTTAATGAAATTGGACTAATTGGGCCGAGTTGCTTGTAAGGCTCAACATAACCATTGAAAATTGGACTCTTGAAAAAAACCTTCTCAAACATCGTAATCCCAAGGATGTCAGAGGGAGCTTTCAGGGTTGACCGCTGTTGCGCCACCACCCAAGGGGCATCTGCATAGGTGGCAACAATCGGGTGTTGATTCTGGTCGATCGCTCTCACAAATTTTATTTCTTCCGCCCAATAATCAAGAACCTGGCGACAATTGACGCCCCAAATTTTGCCCATGACATTGGCGTGAGGTTCATTTTCTACCTGCCATGCTTCTAAGGCAGGATTGTCTTTGAAGTGAAGGACGGCAGCCTGCAACATTTGAAACAGAGCCTGCTTAAAGGCTGCATCGTCAAGCTGGGCTGTCCATGCAGGCGCGTAACACTCTGGATAGCGCGGCACCCGATGCCCGATCGCCAATAGGATCTTGGCATCAGTTTTTACGGCTTCCTGCATTTGCCAATCGAGGGATTCCCAGTTAAAAACTCCTGGTTCTGGTTCAATTTGATCCCAATACACGGGCAGACGAACATGGTGGATGCCCAAATCCTGAATCACTGCTCTGTAGGCTTTCTGCCAATCCAGCTTGAGTTGCTCAGCATTCATGCGAATAAAGGTCGCACCCTTTTCGATATTGGGCGGGGCGGCCGGCGATCGGACTGTCCATTGCAGCAGCCAGTCCTGTGAGAACAAAACCACGACTGTAAATAGAAATAGCGGAACTAGCTTTTGAATCAAGCGGCTAAGGGGTTTAAATCGCATCCGAAAGCTCCTGCTCAAGACAATTTCCAAAAGTACAGAGGTACATCCTATAGCGATCGGGGTGTTTACAGCGCTTCGGGCTGAGATTAATCCAGTTTATGGTTTGGAACCGCGACGAAGTAAGGGTTTCAAACGCAAAAGCTCTCCCCTAATTGCAGGTCGCTGCAAGTCATGGACGCAGACACGCTGCGCGAGGTGCCAATTTAGGGGGCGACAACCCTTACAGAAGCAACATGAGCCTTTAAATATGTCCTAAGTTTTCTAGGAATAGGTGCATTATCAAACCAAGACTGTCCATCAAATCCAACGGCTTGCGCTTTGCCGGACGGCAATGGATTTTGCTATGCACTTAACGCCATGTACCACCGTTCCGCTTGCGGGTGCTTGTTAGACTGCGCTGGAATTAGTAGCCTTTGGGATTTTTCTAGATTGAATCTAATAGGGGTACATTCCCCGCTGCTTGCAGCGAAAGAATCGGATTGCAATCCAAATCTGCGGTTTGGGAGCAAAACGATTTGCATACCCCGTCCGCTTGCGGCGGGGTAGTTGATTGTCACGTTGACTCAGAAATTGAGAGAGCGCATGATAGAGGCGGGAAGTTGGAAACATAAATTTGACTGATGGGTGTGGTTACTTCTCAGCCTAAATTACACTCTACTTCCCGCCAAGCTTTTATTTCAGCCTTCCCCTGTTTTGTCAGTCAACCAGCCTAAGATCCTCACTTCGACTCCAAAGTTCATATTGACCTTACCCCGAAAAAGTGGACAGGTAACTTAAGCGGCGATCGGGTGATTGAGAGTGAACCAGTAATTTGCTTCAAATTGGACTGGGGAAAGATATCCAATCGTGGAGTGGATTCGTTGTCGATTGTAGAACACTTCAATCCACTCCGCGATCATCGTTCTGGCAATGGCTCTTGAGGAGAAAATTCTGGGATGGAGTAACTCAGTTTTAA
>JAHHGS010000053.1 GCA_019359715.1 Aphanocapsa sp. GSE-SYN-MK-11-07L
TTAGTTCATCCGAGAGCGCCTGGATTTAACCCCCCATTTCCTGTCGATTTTCTCCCCTGCCAGGGGTTGCTTTTAAGAGGGTGCCGAAGTTCTGACTCAAGGTGCCGAAGTTCTGTCTTTCAGCAAGCAACATCGGTTGTTCCACCCAGAATTGGCTCGTGGCGGGCAATCAGCACCCCATCTTTAGTGGCAACCAAATCTGGCTCAATGAAATCTGCACCGCGCAGGATTGCCAATTTGTATGCTTCTAGTGTGTGCTCTGGCAGTTCGCCACTGGCTCCCCGGTGCCCCAACACAAGGGGAGGTTGACCATTCAGGGTATTGAGCTGGGCAAAACCAGGATAGTTAGGGGTGGGAATGGGAGCGTCTAGCAGTTTGCCGCTGGCATCGAAATGCAGCAAGTAAGGACCAAACTCTTCGCCAACCCAGAGGGTACCATCGGCGGCAATCACAAAGGATTCAACGTCAAAATCTGCCCCCGTTAGATTACGCTCTGACGTGCCCTCATTCACAATCTTGAAGGGAATCTTCTGGTCTGGGTCAGCAAGCTGGATGAAGCCCGATAAAGACACACTGCCATCACCACCCACTTCAAACCCCCGGAAACTGGGATCAACCTGATGAATTCGCAACAGGTAATCGGCGCTGTTGGTCTTGGCACCATACCCGTTGTCAGACAGGAACCAGAAGGTGCTATCGTCAGCGATTTGAACGCCGCTAAAGCCTTGCACCGGCTGTCCGAGAAATGGAACAGGACGATCGTTGGTTGAACCTGTAATAAACGCACCAGAGGGGGGACCCGATGCAAAAGTATCTGCGGGTAAGGACGCAAACCCTTTAAGGACTGTATCTGCCATGGCTACGTTAAGAGGCTAACTTTAACAACTAAATGTCGAGTAGCTTCCCACAGCAAAATTAAGAACTATCTATGCCCACTTAAAGACTTGAGCGATTTATCGTTAAATTTTTTACTTTAAAAATTCACAAGCAATTCCATCATTGTCTCTGTCTAGTCGAAACGGATCGCCGGGATATGACCTTGGCTGAAAAAAGTGGACAATTCCCAAGAGTCGATAACTCAGGAGCATGTTCACATGACACAAAAACCTCGCAGGTTATTTACAGACGAGCAGAAGGCTGAGGCCGTCCGCATCGTCAATCAATCTGGCAAACCGGTGAGCCAGGTTGCCAAAGAAATGGGTCTGAGTGAAAGTGCCCTCCGCAACTGGGTCAAACAAAACCAGATTGACCATCAGCCGAACTCTCAAGGGCAACTGACTTCTGCTGAACGCAAAGAACTGATCGCCTTACGCCGTGACCTGAAACGGGTTCAGATGGAGCGAGACTTCCTAACGGCAGTGGCTTTAAGCGGGGGAACCCCGCCAACGCCCTGCCTCAAAAAGGCCGCGACGACCTTCTTTGCCAAGGAAAACTCAGACCCTATGGGCTAATCCAGGCAGAGAAGGATAACTTTCCGATCGCTTTGATGTGCCAAGTGCTCAAGGTATTCCGTAGTGGCTACTACGCTTGGTGCAACCGTCCACCCTCCCCTAGAACCCAGGAGAATCAAATCTTGTCCCAACAGAATCAACTACCCCGCCGCAAGCGGACGGGGTATGCAAATCGTTTTGCTCCCAAACCGCAGATTTGGATTGCAATCCGATTCTTTCGCTGCAAGCAGCGGGGAATGTACCCCTATTAGATTCAATGAAGACTCTTTTTAGGATGGCTCCATTTTAGCAAGAAGGTCAATTGTAAGGGACTTAACGCTCCACAGCGATTTAGCCGCAACGCCTTGAGAATTAAATTAAGTGACCTAACAACGCTCATGCACCCGCCGCAGATGACCTCTCAATTCCAACACATAGCCTCTCAACGGTCGGGTGCATGAGCGTTGTTGTACGGCGTTGCTAGCTCTCTGAACTTTACACGACCAACCGACGATCGCCATACCATTGACTCAAATCCTGCTCAATTCCATCCAAGATCCCGATTGCATCCATGATTGATTTTGCATCAACCGCCAACAAAGCAAACACTGATTCAACCCGTTCTTGATAGTTCCGAGGACACAGCGCAAAGCCATTGGCAATTGCCACCGCGCCTTTCTCATTCAATAAGTACTCTTCATTGAGTGCAAATAATACCTGATTCATACAAGTCACGCTACGGAAGCAACAGCCTGCTGCATAGGCAATGTCACTGCGTTCAACTGCCTTTTGGGCAATGAACAGTGAAAAACTTATTTCCCAGGCAAACTTATTAACTGTTGCTTGTTGAAGCTGAATCGGATAGGGAGTTGTCTTAGCCTTGAAAGTGTCCAAAACGCCATCCGAATCGTGAAGTGGAAGACCAATAGCAACTTCACCCATATAAATTGAGGATACAAAGCCGTGGGGATGTCCAGGTTGGTAATCAATCGTGATTTGTCCAGCATGGCAATCATCAATAACACTGCTAACCTGAGCCAGATCGCGGTAGAGAAAATCTACAGCTACACCTTCTACCTTTAGCCAACCACCGCCATTAATCCATTTTCCCCATTCACCAATGGGAGTGATTAGATTTGCGCGATGGTTGTCGTCAAGTTCAGAAGCGAGGTGATTTAGAGCAATCAGATCGAGCGGATTCTCTGGCTTGTAATAAATTCCTAGATCCACATCTGACTTTGGTGTGTGGTTGCCTCGTGCCCTTGAACCCCCTAGAGCGATCGCTGAAACCCCATGAACTGACTGCAAACGCTCAACAACGCAGTGAATAAACTGAGGCACTTGCTGATTCATGTTGGCTCCATTTTCCCCATCAGTTCAAAACAGTCTTACATTCGATGCTAACAGACAAGCTTCAAATAACATCCCCACCAATATTTAAGCCGCACAACGACTAAGATAAGCGGCGGCAGATAACCTTTGCATCTTCACCAAGATCTATCGACCGTCCGCTTCATCGACTTGTTCTGCCGCGATCGCTTACATCGAAGCCAATATTTCACGAGCAGCATCAACTGTGAGAGGCTTATCGCGATTTCCAGGTTAACAAGGACAGTATTAGATAAGAACAGTGTTCCCATCAGATTCAGCAAACCAACCCAAAATATCTTTTTTGTGACTTGATTGAGCGCATCAGTAATTGCCAAATCCAATTCTTCAGGTGTGCGCGGTTTCCGAGATCGCAGGAACTGCTTAATTTTTGACCATAACAGTTCAATCGGAGATAAGTAGCTGCGAATATTTGGGTAGAAACACCAATCTTGCTCCTGCTGCCTCAATCGCTGTGCGTACTTGCTCGTTGAGATGGACATTCAAGTTATCCATTAAGACAATTGCCCCAACCCATAACACTGGCACAAGCACTTCGGTGATATATGTCAGGAATGCCGCAGTATTTGTTCCACCTTCAAAAGTCAAAGTTGCTAACACTTCCTTTAGTGAGATCGCGCCAATAATGGTTGTATTTTTGCCTTTATTCTTCGGTTTGCTGCCGTGTACTCTTTCTCCTGACAACGCTCGACCAAATTGTCTAACCATACCTAGATTTACTCCTGTTTCGTCGATAAAGATCATATTCTTCGGGTCGAGTTCCCAGCATATTTCTTGATACTCTGTTCTTAACTTTTTGACTTCTTCACTTTCGCGTTCATCAGCATGAAAAGTTTTTTTTGCGGATCATGCCGATCTTCTGCAATGCTCGGCACATGCTTGATTGACTTACTTTTTTCCCTCTACTGGTTTCTAAATCTGCACATAATTCCGCCAATGTACTGTCATTGACAGCCTCTACCCTTGCTTTTAGCCAAGCTAAATCCTCTTCATTCAAGTAGGGCTTTTCCCCTCCTCCAAACGGTTTAGGTGCTATATTCCCTGTTTCCCTATACTGTTTGAGTAGCCTTCCGATAAAACTCTTGCCTACCTGAAATCGTTCTGCTAGTTGGCGTACTGATTCTTGACCTTCGTTATACGCTTTGATAATGCATATTCGTATATCTTCTGAGTATGCTGCTGCCATGCTTTTTCTTTTTTCTCTATCTTAACCTTTTGTCCTTATTATCTTGGAAACCGCGATATTATACAAAACTCCACCGGGTTCTTGATGAATCACATGACCCAACGCCCCTGTGTCAATCCCAACAAAACCGCTATCTGTAATTCAGTTGAGCCGCGATCGCTTTTGCACTCACATCATCCCCACAATAAAACAAAGCATAGGGATCAGCGCGATGATGTTCGTTTGCAAACGTTGCGGTTGGCAGGGTATTGTAAGCTTTCACAACTTTTGCATGGGGAACTTTCTGAGCAAGTTCCAAACCGGAACTGACATTCGGGACACGCTGAATTTGTCCATCATCAGCGCGGATGTAGGGATTCGTTGCATCAATGATTACCTTACTATCCAGCGACCCGGCAGAGGCGATCGCGTCATCCGTTGTGCAGTAATGCACAGCTAGAAAAATCACATCAGCAAATGCGGCGGCTTCTGCAATTGTTCCTGCTTGGGCGTTATTACCTGCTTCTGTTACTAAAAGCGAGAGTTTTTCTGGATTACGGGAACTGAACAAGACTTCGTGCCCTGCTTTTGCCCAAAGGGTGCCAATGGTTCCACCAATTCCACCAGAGCCAATAATGCCAACTTTCATCTCAGATTCTCCCTTCGGGTTACAACTTTGAATGTCTCAAGCCACGTTAAAGTTGAATGACAACTTTGCCAAAGTGACTGCCACTGAGCAAGTGTCGGTAAGCTTCTGGGGCTTCGGTCAGAGGAAATACGTGATCGATCACAGGTTTAATTTGGTGCAGTGCGATCGCGCGATTCATCGCCTCAAACATTTCCCGACTGCCGACGTAAATACCCTGCACATCAATGCTTTTCATCAGCATTTGGGTATGATTTACGTCCCCAGCACCGCCTAAAACCCCAATGAGACTAATCCGTCCGCCTACCCCTGTCGATCGCAGCGATTTTTCCAGTGTGCCTGCACCACCGACTTCAATCACTTGATCGACTCCTTGCTGCTGAGTCAATTCATATACTTTTTCGTCCCAGTTCGGGAAGGTTTTGTAGTTAATGGTTTCATCGGCACCGAGTTGCTTTGCCTGTGCCAATTTCTCATCGCTACTCGATGTGATAATCACCTTGGCTCCCAGGATTTTGGCAAATTGCAACGCAAAAATTGACACTCCCCCGGTTCCTAAAAGCAGCACAGTTTCACCCGCCGTCAGCCGTCCGCGATCGACTAAGGCTTGCCAAGCCGTCACCGCCGCGCAGGGCAACGTCGCGCCTTCTTCGTAGGATAAGTGCGCTGGCAAATGCACCAATCCATCTTGGTTCAGCACCACATACTCTGCCAACATGCCATCAATCGCACCGCCCAAAGCTGATTTAATCTTCTCGCGGGTGAGTTTACCTGCAATCCAATCTTGGAAGAAGATCCCAGCTACGCGATCGCCGACCTGCACTCGCGTCACGGCTTCCCCCACTTCGATAACTTCTCCTGCCCCATCAGACAGCGGAATCATTGGCAAGATTTGCCCAGGATATCGTCCGCTGACGACTGCCGTATCTCGATAGTTCAAAGAAGTGGCTCGCACTCGGATTAAAACTTGTCCAGCACCAGGTTTAGGAACGGGCAGATCGAGCAGAGTCAGTCCATCGATCCCTGCGGCTGTTTGAATTTGATAGGCTTTCATGATTGTCTCCTGTTTGACAAAGCAGAATCTTATTGTTGAAGTTGCGCCAGCAGTTCTGGCACCGCAGATTGGGCACCGAGCATCACCAATGCTTGGGTATAGGGTTGCTCCATCGCCAAATTGCGACGTAATCGTTCAGTGACACTTGCTTTGCTGTAGCGCAAGACGTGACGATTCAAGCTTGTGAACTTCGTAGCAAGCGCTTGAGCACGATCGAGAAGGGAGGCGCGATCGCACAATTCATGCACAATGCCCAATTGCTGCAATTCTTGAGCATTCAAAGTTTGTCCAGTCAGCAGAAAATATTTAGCGCGACTGTGCCCCAGCAGCGTTTCCCAAACGACAGCAGCATCCCCACCAGGAACTTGTCCACCTGCAATGTGAAAATCTTGAACGACTGCTTCAGGGGCTGCCAAAACAATATCAGCAGACATCCAAATTTCCGCATGTTGCAACAACGCACCATTCAAACAAAGAATGACAGGAGCTTCAATCTCAATCATTTTGCGAACGGCATGATTACCCCCAAATCGCCACTTATCAGCAACATCGGCTCCCCATGCACCTAGCTCTCGCTGAAGGCTTTCAGGATTCAGCGTTGCACAAAAGTCGGTTCCAGTTCCAGTGATGATGACCACTCGATTGTCTCGATCGTGGGCAATGTCTATAAATAAATCTGGCAATAAATCACGGGTTTCGCCCATTAATTGCCAAGACTCATCATTCGTATGAAGTTGAATCGTGAGAATGCCATCTTGCCGACTCAGCTTGGCAAAGTGAGCATAATTTGGCGCGTAGTTTTCGAGTGAATGCATGATTGAAATCTCCTTCTAAGATTGAATATCGGTTAATTAACTCTCATCTGCTGCATCCCTAAAAGCCAATCTTCAACATGCCAAGATTCAGCAATTCGATCGGCTTCAATTCGGTGAAAATCATGAGCTAGAATCTGAATGCGTTGACCAGACGGAGAGACACCTAGCCATTCACCCTGCTGCGTTCCGGTAATAACAGCACGAACCGCAACTGTATCGCCTTCTTCGATCGTGTCTTCAACATTGATATGCAAGTCAGAAAATGCTTCTAATAACGCGGCTGCAATGGGTTGATACTTCTGGATATTTGATCCTGCACCAGGCAATTCTGGATGGATTACCCAGTTAGGATAAAGCACTTGATATAGATCTTCTAAGTTGCGCTGATTAAAGACATCATAGAACCGCCTTGCAATTTGTTTAAGAGCAGAATGATTCATAGATTAGACCTCATGTTACTGGAAAAAAGCACTCAATTTAGCAAATAGTAGGTCGGGCTGTTCTTCTGCAATCCAGTGTCCACAGTTAGGAATCACTTCTCCTTGGACATGAGTTGCTAGGGTTTTCATCACCTCATAAGTAGCCGTTCCTAAAGGCGATCGCTCTCCTGAAAGCACTAAAATAGGCATCTTAAGCGGCATTTTGGCAAAAATTGTATTGTCCTGAACATCCTGAGGAAATGCCCGATAATAATCCAGACCTGCTTTAAAAGAAGCAGGATTGCTATAGCAGCGCACATATTCTTGGATATCTGCTTCTGTAATGTATTCAGGTGAAGCATCTCCATAGAAGTAGCGGAGATAAGTCTCTTCTCGTCCTTGAATCAAGATTTCCGGTAGGTTTGGAACCATATGAAATCCGATGTGCCAAAGATCGATCGCTGCGTTTGCGGTCGGTGGGGGAACATCCAAGACAACAAGTTTGCGAATCTCATTAGGATAAAGGGACGCATAAGCATAGGCAACAGGAACCCCCATATCATGAGCAACCAAATAGATTTGCTGTAATCCAAGTTGTTGAACCAATTGATGAATATCCTCAGCCACGGTGCGTTTATCGTATCCATCGGCTGGAATGGAGGAATCTCCCAGACCCCGCATGTCAGGAGCGATCGCAGTATAGTTTTCTGCTAGACGTGGCATGATTTTGTGCCATTCGTGAGAACTTTGGGGCCAGCCATGCAAAAGCAAGATCGCCTCTCCTTGTCCGGTTTGGCGGTAGTGAAGCTCGACTCCATTAACCGAGATAGTATGGCGAGTGATTTCTGTCATATCAATGCACAGTAATTTTTTGGACAAACAGTGACGAAAATCTACAGAATAAATTTGGCACGATTCAGTTGCTTCAAGTATTTCCAAGGCTCAAGGCTGAATATGGAGCACGGCTTTACCTGGAAACTGCCGATCGGTCAATTGTCGGGCAACCTGTGCAATCTCGCTCCACGGGGCTTCCAAATCGATGTGAGGGGCTAACGATCCATTCGCAACGAGTTTGACTAACCGAGCTAATCCAACCGAGGCAGGTTGTTTCTTTAGTTCGTGAAATAGAATAAATCCATAGAGGCTTAAGCCACCTTTACTGTAGAACTGAGAGGCATTGAAGGTGATATCGGAGCCAGCCGTTGCCCCAAACATAATACAAACTCCATCCGGTGCTAGAGACTTCAGTACCGCAGGCAATACTTCTCCACCGACAGATTCTAGAACCAGATTATAAGGTGAGTATCGATCAAATTCATCACCGACAATCACGCGATCGGCTTTTGCCGTTTTAACAAACTCGACTAATTCAGGACGACGCACCTGAGCCGTGACGATCGCCCCTGCTTGCGCTGCTAACTGACAAGCAAAATACCCAACTCCACCCGATGCACCTGTAATGAGTACCGATCGATCGAGCAACGATCCACCGCGTTCTAGGGCTAAGAGTGCCGTTAATCCAGCCACAGGTAAAGTGGCAGCGGATTTGAAATCGACGGTATAAGGAAGGGCGGCGATCGCATGAGTTGGGACTGCCACCTGCTCTGCCCACGCACCTTCCGGCAAAAATCCAACAATACGGGTGCCAATCGGAAATCCAGAACCATCAATGGCGGCTTGCACAATCGTCCCCGCAAAATCCCAGCCCGGTCGCCACCCGGCTGCTGCCTGTTGAGAACAGCGGACTTCACCTCGGTTGAGGGAAATCGCGGCAACTTGAACGATCGCTTGATTAGGCAAGGCGATTGGAGCTTCTACTTTCCGAATGACTAGCCGTTCGGGAACTGTTGAATCGACCAGAACTGCACGAACTGAGTGTGTCATAAATCACTATTGTGGTTGGGCAAACAGGGACGCAAAGCCTGTATAAGACTTCAAGGGCAAAACTTCACAAGCCAGAATTCCTTCTTTGACCATCGGTAGCTTTTGCACTTCTTGGGTAACGGATTCAACGCTTTCGCCTTCCCAGAGCATGACTGCGCCACTCATATCGGCGACATAATACATCTGACGGATTTGTTCACTCGCATAAAACTCCCAGGCTTAAGCCGCTTCTGCACTCACGAATGGTAGAACTTGCTCAACTGAAAATTCTGGTTTGACCCGAGCGATAACTAAAACTTGCATAATCGATAACCTCTAAGATTTTTTCCAGAAAGAATTGTTTCAATGCATCGTGAACTACTTGTAGACATACTCTCGTTGCCAATCCGATCGCATTTGAGTATGCAATTGCCAATAAACATCGGCAATTCGATCCGGATCGAAATGAGTGTTGGGCGCGATCGTGCCACAAACGGTCACGGTTGCTACATGGATATTGCTGGGTTCTAGGACATTTGCCAAGGTGAAACACAGTTTGCGAGTGGAAGTTTTAGCAATCGCTAGTGACAAATACGGCGGCGGCGAATACTCATCAAAGGCTAAGGCTCCACCCGTCAGTAAAATCGTGCCTTGATTTTGAGCTCGCATGTTGGGCACAACCTGTTGAATCGCGGTCAAGGCTCCAGTCACCCCCACCTTAAAATCATGCACTAACGTTTCCTCAGTCAGGGTTAATGGATCGGCTTCCTGCATGACCGCCGCGTTGTAAACCAAAACTGATGGATTTCCCATCTGCGACTGAATTTGCCCAAAAGCATGAATCAAGGACTGAGCATCTGCCACATCGGCACTGAATCCTTTCGCTGTCACGCCAGCTTGCATGAGGGTACTGGCATATTCTGCCAGGGCTTCTGGACGGCGAGCAATCAGGGCGATCGCGTAGCCTTCTTTGCCAAATCGCTGGGCGATCGACAGTCCCAATCCAGCGCCTGCACCCACAACAACACAAACTTGATGAGGCATTTAAATCTCCTAAAATACTTACACTAAAGACGGCACTAGCTTTTGAGCTTCTGCAACTGACATGGGATGGTTATAGAGCACTCCACCTGGTTCTTGATGAATGACTTGAATCAAGTCACCAATATCAACACCAGTAAAACCGCTATCCATAATCAGTTGAGCAACAGTTGCTTTTGCCGCAGTGTCATCACCGCAATAGAACAAGGCATAAGGATCGCGGCGATGGGCTTCATTCGCAAAAGTAGCTGTCGGGAGCGTATTGTAAGCTTTAACAACATGTACCTGCGGAACTTTTGCAGCCAGTTCTAACGCTGCACTGATATCTGGGACACGCTGGGGTTTGCCGTTTTCTAGAAGGTAAGGATTGGTCGCATCAATCAGAATTTTGCCGTCGATATTGCCACAAGCGGCGATCGCTTCATCCGTTGTCCAATAGTAAACCGCCAGAAAGATGACATCAGCAAATGCTGCGGCTTCTGCGATCGTCCCGGCTCGTGCGTTTGCTCCAGCCGTTGCGACCAAATCCGTCAACTTCTCTGGGTTGCGAGAACTAAAAAAGACTTCATGTCCAGCCTTCGCCCACAGCGTTCCAATTGTTCCACCAATACCACCCGATCCAACTACACCAATTTTCATGGACTTGCTCCTAGTTAAATGCGTTGAAAGTCTAAAACGTTAATACAATCTTCCCAGCACTACTCGTCTGATGGACTGCTGCATGTGCTTTTGCCACATCTACGAGGGTGAATTCTTGCCCCACGATCGGACGCAATTGGTTATTCTGAAATTGAGTATAAAGCGCACTGTGAATCTGAGCCGATTCTTCTGGAGTTGTCAAGCCAATATACAACCCAATGATGCTGGCTCCTTTCCATAAAATTGGGGTGGGGTCAAAGGTCACGGTTGCATCTGTGCCACCAATCACGATAATGCGTCCGAATGTTCCAACTAATGCCACATCATCGGCTAGTTTCTTGCTAGCATTCATCTCCAGAATGATATCGAAACCTTTACCTTCTGTGAGTTCCAATGCCTGTTGTAGATAGTTGCTTTCCCGATGGTTGAGAGCGTGATGTGCGCCTTCTTGTTGAATGAGTTCTAAGCCGCGATCGCTCCCTGCCGTGCCCACAACGGTCATTCCTGCGGCTTTCGCCAGTTGCACCGCCGCCGTGCCTACTGCACCACTAGCGCCGTGGATAAAAACGCGATCGCCCGCTTTTCCATGCGCCAAATTGAACAGTGCATAGTATGCCGTGGGGTAGGAATTAACCACCGCAGTCGCTTGGGCAAAGGAAACGGAATCTGCTAAGGGATAAACGCTATTTGCATCTTGAACGATTAGTTCTGAATAGGCACCGAGAAACGTGTTGACGTAGACGCGATCGCCTACCTTAAATTTTGCCACGCCCGCTCCAATTGCTGCAATTTCGCCTGCCGCTTCAAAGCCAGGAATATAGGGTAATGGCGGTGTTGGCGCACCGTGGCTCTGCTCTCGCACATAAGTATCGAGCGGACTGACACCTGCCGCATGAACGCGAATCAACACCTGTCCGGCAGCGGGGGTGGGATCGCTTAGTTCCACAATTGCTAGAACGTCGGGCGTACCAAATTGACTGACTTGAATGGCTTTCATGGGGACAACCGATCTATTAGTAGAATCATTCAGATCGGATGACCTGAACGGTTTATACAATAGCGCTCGCACCCGATTCAGTTCTTACACATTCTTGCCTTTTTTATACGTTCTTGCGATTTCTTTCGGGGTTACTCCCGTCAGCCTTTTGAAATGTCGATTCAGATGTCCCTGATTCGCAAATCCACACTCTAGGGCGATTTCTGCTAGCCCAAGTTCACCTCTCTGAATTAACTGTCGCGCCCGTTCTACCCGCTGCCGAATCACATATTGGTGTGGAGTAATCCCTAAGGACTGCTTAAACAATCGACTGAAATAAAATGGGCTGATTCCTGTCTGTTGTGCTAAATCTGCTAACTCTAAATTTCGATCCAGGTGAGCCTCAATATAATCGATCGCCTGGCTCAGCTTATAGCTCGGCAATCCATCATGATAGGTAGCAACTTGTATTTTACGCGCACCATAGTTGCGGACAAGATGCATCACCAGTGTTGTTTTAAGTTGATCGACAAATAATTGGGTATTGAGTCCCTCGGTTTCAATCTCCTGCTTCAGGGTAAGCAAAATACCTTGCAATAGTGGGTCTTCAAGGGTAGCAAAGTGGGGAATCAATTCAATGCGATCGGGATTAGTCACTTCCTGTCCGATTTCAGCAAACACTTGCGGGTCAAACCCGACAAACATAAACTCAATATCTCGTCGCCAATCACAGCGATGCAATGCACCAGCGGGCAGAATAAACGCATTATTGTGCCCGCTGGTGCATTGCTGAGATTGTCCATCGATCGCCTGGTTGATTGGCGTACTCGATGTTACCATCGTCAGGATATGCATCTTATGCAAATGTTCTCCCGTATCATGGGCAGGCTGATGATGAATTTCCAAATGAAAATCTCGCCATCGTGACCCTGTAGAAAGCGTCGATGATCCGTGCAGCACTAGGTCTGAAGCTTCTGGGTGCGCTTCATAATCTAGAACAGCAACATCTTCTGGCTGTAAAAGTCTTGCTAGTGCCACAAACAACCCTCTCTAGAGAAACCTTGACCCAGACTATGATAGCCAACCTGCCAGTCAAACTTAGAACGGCTGCTGATTTGCAAGGTAGATGCTTATTCCTACCTTACCAACAAATCTCATACTTATCTAACTCTCAACTCTGACAAGTAAGGCTTTGCGGGTGCTCTCACCAGTAACCTAAGCGGCAGAACTACGATTAGATGGACAAGATCCGCCTATTTCCCTGATTAGGGGGTTTAGACGGATACTCATCCATCTAGATCGACGAATCCGGGTGCTAGGCGGATTGCCGTCTGTCTAACCAACCCATTTTGGGCTGTTAGATGGATACTATCTGCCTAAATGCCCGATAGAGCGATTTAGATGGAAATTTGTCCGCCTATCTCCCCAATTTGGTTGTTTAGGATCGTGGATTAAATAAGATCCGGAATTACATCACTTGTGGCTTGGCAGTGTAATTCCATTGCGGTAGATAATCATCAAATACGATCTCCATCGTTTGCTTAAACTCCTCAGTGACTTTACGA
>JAHHGS010000054.1 GCA_019359715.1 Aphanocapsa sp. GSE-SYN-MK-11-07L
CCATCCATCTCGATCGCTTGGATGACTTTTTGTCGAAAGTCATTGCTGTAGGGTTTCGCCATAGAGAGGGGAAAGATTAGAGGAATCCTTCTAGTCTACGTCCTAACTTTGGCGAATGCAGCTATACAATCAGCGGCGAGAACTGGCTGGAACTTTCAATCGACGATCGGCTCCAATTAGACAGTCAGAAGTTGGAAGCCACGATCAATTAATTGCGCGGTTTGCTCACAGAAGGAGAAGTTGAGATTGAGGTTGATTCTATCCGCTTCCCCAACGGGCAACTGCTGCTGGATTGGGTGGCAGAGGTAGAAAACAGAAGTCAAGCCTGATGAAGTTAAACAGTAGAAACGAAGATAGCCAGATAATATAAGGACGACCCAGAACGCTGAAGTGCATTCGTGCAATTTTATGTTTAAAGCTCGTGTCGAGAAATCAGAAGGATTTGGCTTAGTGCCAGCGAGGTCGGAGCACCATTTTCTAGTGACGATTCCGCCTCATAAGAAAGACGATGTTTTGATCAGCGAGCATTTTACTTGGGAAGAGAGCGAAGCTCGACGAGAACTCAGCTTTGCCTTGGGTCAAGCAGACAATAAAATGCGGGTGATTTTGCCCCGGCAGAAGTGGGAGGCGATCGCCGATCCGGTCAAGGCAGAATTCAACCAGCGGCTGCGGCATCTGGGGCTGAAGTCTGGGCAATGGCTGATCAAGTCAACCAAGGACGGACAGACCCCGATTGCTCGCTTGTTTGGCAAAGAACTAGTGCTGCTGGCATGGGCGATCGAGGAAGCAGATCCAGCCCTGATCCCGATCGCGCTGAAGAACTGGTTGGGGTTGGCACCGGAAGAGCGGTGGTGGCTGTTTACTATGACCAACGCGGCAACAGGACACGCGATCTCCGGGCGGGGCAAGGGCTGGCGCAAGGCAGTCCGGTATGCCCTAACTGAAAACCCAGTGTCAGACTATCGCCCTGAGACGATCGAATTACCCTTGTTTAAGTTAAGAGAAGATGAGGCAGTTTGGGCGAGGACAACCATCTCATTGACAAATGGAGGCAGTCAGAAATGACCATTGCATCAGAGCGAAAAATTTGGACAGATGAGGAGTTCATGGCGTTGCCGGAGGATGGGCGCTATGAATTGGTGAATGGAGAACTGGTCAACATGGGCAATTCAGGAATGGGGCACGGCGAAATTGGCAGCTTTCTGGGGGGAAGTTTGTCGTTGTACGTCCGTTCTAAGAAGTTGGGAGTGGTATGCGACTCCAGTACTGCTTTTACCCTAAAGACAGGCAACAAGCGATCGCCCGATGTCTCTTTCATTGCCAAAGAGCGGCTTCAAGGCGTGAAGCGGTTGCCAAAAGGCTATTTTCAGGGTTCGCCTGATTTGGCTGTAGAAATTCTTTCGCCGAGTCATACGGTGGAGGAGATTCACGACAAAATCGTGGAGTATTTTGAAAACGGAACGTGCCTAGTTTGGGTGGTTCATCCCGATGAGCAATATGTGCTGGTTTACCACAGCCCTAGCCCCGATCGCCTGTTGCGGTTGATAGACTCACTGGATGGAGAAGAAGTCATTCCTGGGTTTTCCCTGGCTATAGCAGAACTCTTCGCAGAATTGGAGTTTTAGAAAAATGGTGCAAACGCTGCAAGCTGAGAATATTACGCTGAGAGAACTGATTGATTTCTATGGACTTCAGTTTGTAGACGATCGCTCGTTTTTTGCGGAGTGGCAGGAAGATCTGCCCGAACTCTCTGAGTTAGAGAAGCAGCTTTTAGATCAAATTAAAGCGGGCTATCTCAATCTCAGAAATGATCCGCCGCTGCTTGAGAGTAGCGTTAATGCGGCAATTTTGTCGCCTTTATTGTTCATTGGTAAATTTTATCTGCCGCCGTTTCACATCAAGCTAGAGAAATCGATCGAGCTTTTAACGGAAGACCAAAACGTTGTCATTAAGGGGCGAATTGATTTTTTGTTGCTCAATCAGCAGCTTTGGGTAACGGTGATTGAGTCAAAGCAGGTTGCTTATTCGGTCGAAGCAGGGCTAGATCAGATTTTGGCATATATGTTGGCAGCGCCACAGCAAAACACGGTGTTTGGCATGATTACATCGGGTGGCAGCTTTATGTTTCTGAAGCTGGTTAAAGGTGCTGTGCCACAGTATGCAACTTCCAATATTTTTGATATTCGCAACACAGGCAATGAACTTTACAAGGTTTTGAGCATTCTTAAACGGTTGAGCCAACTGACAGCATGAGGATAGAAAGTGAGCCATCCGTTTATTTCTTTCATCGAGACGCAATTTCCGGTTTCAAAGCTGTCCAAGGAAAGCTACAAAGAGCGGAAGGCAGGCAATACTCAGACACTCACCAGTCTTGGTAAATGGTGGGGACATAAACCCTTGATTTTAGTCAGGGCAACCATCATTGGATTATTAATGCCTGCCTCAAACAATCCAAAGAGAGATAGAGAAATCTTCCTCAAAATCCTGACAATGGATGAGGACGGGCTTTATCAACGTAAATCAAAGCCAATCGCCCTGAAAGATGTTTATGGACTGCTAAGTACTTCAGAGCGGAAGGAATGGTTTGAGCCAACGGCTAGCGAAACCTTACCCAAGTTGAAGGAAGGGACAACGGCAGAAGAACGACAAATTCTGCAAAAAATTGCTTTTAACCGCTTGTCTTATGATGACAAGCTGACCTATTGCGATCGCCCCGAACACATCAAAGGTCCGTCTGAGGCAGCCTGGGAAGAAATCAACGCCCACCTGGGAATCCAAGCCAGCAATTTATCAGAGTTAGTCCAACAATTAGGAGAAAACCAGTTTGCACACACTCCCCGCGTTGGGGATGCCTTTTGCGGTGGTGGCAGTGTTCCGTTTGAAGCAGCTCGAATCGGCTGTGAAGCTTATGGTTCTGATCTCAATCCGGTTGCGTCTTTGCTCACTTGGGCAGCACTCAATATTGTGGGTGGCGGTGCAGAAGTTGCAGAACAGGTACGTCAGGCACAACAGCAGGTATATGATACGGTCGATCGTCAGATCACAGAATGGGGCATTGAACATAACGAAGACGGATGGCGAGCCGATGCTTACTTGTATTGCAACGAGGCGCGATGTCCAGAGTGCGGTTGGATGGTTCCCCTAGCTCCAAGTTGGGTCGTTGGGCAAAGAAGGCTTTGTGTCGCAAAACTGAAGCCAGATGCAGCCAACAAGCGGTTTGATATCTTGATTGAATCTAATGTCTCTGCCTCCGAGATGGCAGCCGCCCAAACGGCAGGAACAGTTAAAGATTCAAAACTGGTTTGCCCCAATCCTCACCCTGTTGACCAAGAGGGCAATCAGCATTCTCAAGAAACGCCGATGTCTCTGATTCGAGGACGCGATGGATTGCGCCTATGGGAGAATAATGATCTCGTTCCTCGTCCAGATGATGTGCTACAAGAACGGCTCTACTGCATTCGATGGGTGAAAACGTATTTTGATGCACAAGGAAAAGAAAGGACAGAACGCTATTATCGCGCTCCTGACCAACAAGACCTTGATCGTGAAGCCAAAGTCTTAAAGCTCTTGGAGGAACGCTTTTATAATTGGCAGGAGAAGGGTTACATCCCCAACCGTCAAATTGAACCTGGAGACAAAACAGATGAGCCGATTCGGACACGCGGCTGGACTCACTGGCATCATCTTTTTAATCCCAGGCAGTTGTTAGTTTTAGGAACAATATCAGACGAGATTAGCCGATTAAAAGGGTTAGTTGAAAAAGTTGGGTGTTTACTTGGTTTGTGGAAATGCACCGATTACAATGCCAAACTTTCTCAATGGGACTCGACTTCCAGCAAGGAAATGGTGGTTCATACGTTTGCCAATCAAGCTCTGAATCCTTTTCTAAATTACGGTTCGCGTGGATTCATAGCCCTGGACACAACATGGTTCTATAGCATTAGTCAACAAAAAGTAGTCAGTCAAGGAAAAGTTACTCCTACTGATTCTCGAACTATTAAATCTCAACTGGATATTTGGTTGACTGACCCTCCCTACGCTGATGCCATCAACTATTACGAATTATCAGAATTCTTTCTAGCCTGGTACGACAAGCCCTTACAAAAGCTATTTCCTAACTGGTACTCCGACAGCAAACGTGCCCTCGCCATCACCGGGAAAAATGAAAGCTTCCGTACCAGCATGGCAGACTGCTATCGCAACCTGGCAAACCACATGCCCGCCAACGGCTATCAGGTCGTCATGTTCACCCATCAAGATGCTGGAGTGTGGGCAGATCTTGCCCTGATTCTCTGGGCATCGGGCTTGCGCGTTACTGCTGCCTGGTGCATCGCCACCGAAACCAGTTCCGCCCTCAAAGAAGGCAACTACGTCCAGGGCACCGTCCTGCTCATCCTCCGTAAACAAACGGGTGACGACACCGCCTTCCTCGACGAGATCTATCCCAAAGTGGAACTCGAAGTCAAACGCCAACTCGACTCCATGCTGCAACTCGAAGACGAAGAAGACCCCAACTTTGGCGATACCGACTACCAGCTTGCTGCCTATGCTGCCGCTCTGCGCGTCCTGACTCAGTACCAAAACATCGAAGACATCGACATTGCCTACGAACTCTCCAAACCGAAAAAGAAAGGGAGTGAGAAATCTGAGATCGAAAAAATTATCGATCAAGCCGTTGTCATCGCCTGCGATTACCTCGTCCCCAAAGGCTTCGACACCTTCGTTTGGAAAAGCCTTACCCCCGAAGAACGCTTCTATCTGAAAGGACTCGACATCGAAAGCCACGGCGAATATCGCACCGGAGCCTATCAAGAACTGGCACGCGGCTTTGGCGTAAAAGACTATAAACCCTTTCTGCAAAGCGGCAAAGCCAACCAGACCCGCCTCAAAACTGCCACCGAGTTTACTACCAAAAGCCTCGGTGATGTTGGCTTCAGCGCCTCCCTCGTCCGCAATGCCCTCTTCGCCATCCGCGAAACCGTTCGCACCGAATCCACCCAGCAAGGAAAATCCTGGCTCCGCGCCGAACTGCGCGACTACTGGAACCAGCGCAAAAACCTGATTGAAATTCTCCGCTACCTTGCCACAATGAGTTTCAAGATGAACCATTGGTCAGTCGATGCCAAAGCCGCCGAAATTTTAGCAGGAGCATTAGAGAACGATAGCGTGTAATTGCAAACGCAGATGAACACAGATTAAGGAGACTAAAACAATGGAAACTGTAGGATTTCAGGCAACTGTTAAAAATGGAGTGATTGAAATTCCTGATCAGTATCAGCAAGAACTTGAGGCAATGGAAGTGGTTGAAGTCATCGTAAAAAAAGCTGAGAAACAACCCAAGAAGATTTCAGGTTTTTTGAAAGAATTAATTGAAAACCCAATTATGGTGAAAGACTTCAAACCCCTAACCCGTGACGAAATCTATGACCGTAACCTCGATCGTGACCACCATAATCAGTGAAAGTGGGACATTTCTAGACTCCAACATCTAGTTTTTCAATTGTTTTGATCAATGCTTAGGGAAGAAAGATGACACAAGCAACCTATGCCAAAGATATTAGCCTCTACACGCTAGAAGAAAAATTTGATTTGCAAACTGCCAATGAATCTTTTCTGGAAGAATGGTCAAACCACTTACCTAATTTAACCAACTTTGAAAAGTTGCTGCTCAAACGGATCGTTAGCAACTACCTCAATCTAACGAAACGCCGTCCCATGTCAGAAGAGGCTGTAAAGATGGTCATATTATCGCCATTGCTTGATTTGGCGGGATTCTATCAGCCACCCTTTGACATTGAAACCGAAAAACCCATCAAAATCTCTGCCAAGGACGACGGCATGATCGTCAAAGGCAAAATTGACGTATTGGTTGTGCAGGATCGACTTTGGATACTGGTAATTGAGTCTAAGCGAACTCGCTTTGATGTCATGGTAGCTCTTCCCCAAGCACTTGCCTGTATGTTAGCAAACCCCAACGCAATCCCCGAAACCTATGGACTCCTGGTTAGTGGTCGAGAGTTTGTTTTTGTTAAGCTGACGCACCAAAACCCACCAACCTATAGTGTTTCCAAATCATTTTCAATCATGCCCCCCGCCCAAGATCTCGGTACTGTTCTCCAGTTTCTCAAATATCTAGGACAACTCCTTACTTCCTAAAACTTTCCAATCCCCATCCGCGCTCATCTGCGTTCATCCGTGTTTGCAATGATCAACCGTTTCTCCTCTCGCCGCACCAGGCTCGATCAAACCTTCCTGAACCAACGCCTTCAGGGAGCGCAAACTTACGATCGCATTGCCGGATACTTCCGCTCCTCGATTCTGGAAGTCGCCGGAGAAAGCCTGGAAAGCCTCACCGGGCAAATTCGTGTGATCTGCAACTCCGACCTCAACATTCAGGATGTAGACACCGCCAAAGCTGCCAACTATGCCATGCGGCGAGAATGGTGTGCCGCAGAACCGGAAAAGTACAGTGACAAGGCCAAGCCCCGGTTTGCCAGACTTTATCAATTTTTGCGATCGGGCAAAATGCAAGTCAGAGTATTGCCACGCGAAAAGTTTGGTCTGGTGCATGGCAAAGCTGGGGTGATCACAACGGCATCTGGTGCAAAAACTTGCTTCATGGGCAGCACCAACGAAACCTATGATGCCTGGAAGCTGCACTATGAACTGGTGTGGGAGGACAGTTCGCTAGCAGCCATTCAATGGGTACAAGAAGAGTTTGATGCCCTCTGGCATCACCCGCTGGCAGTCAACCTGGCTGATTTCGTGATTGAAGATATTGGTCGGCTCTCTCAGCGCAGCGTCTTCCCCAGTGTTGAAGTTTGGCGCGAAGAGGCTGATCCGGGTGCCCCTATCATTGAAACTCCCGTCTATCGGCAAGAGTACGGACTCTGGGCACACCAAAAGTACTTTGTCACCCTGGCCTTTGAAGCACACAAAGGTTCCCACGGAGCCAGGTTTGTTTTAGCAGACATGGTGGGACTGGGAAAAACGATGCAGCTTGCCCTCTCCGCCATGCTGATGGCGCTATATGGCGATAAGCCCGTTCTGATTTTGGTGCCGAAGCCGCTGCTCTGGCAATGGCAAGAAGAAATGTTCAACCTGCTGGAAATGCCCAGCGCCGTCTGGAATGGCAAACAGTGGGTTGATGAAAATGGGTTGGAGTATCCTGCTGCTGGTGCGATCGGCATCAAAAAATGCCCTCGCCGGGTGGGTATCGTTTCTCAAGGGTTAATTACCAGCAAATCTGAAGCTGCCAACTATCTCAAGCAGCTTGATTACGAATGCATTATTGTCGATGAGGCACACCGGGCGCGGCGATCGAATCTAGGACTCGATCGCGAAGCCGAAAAACCCACACCCAATAATCTGCTTGTTTTTTTGGGTGCTATCGCTCCTCGCACTAAAAGCCTGCTGCTAGCAACCGCTACTCCAGTCCAGATGTATCCGGTCGAGGCTTGGGATTTACTCAACGTGCTTGCTATTGGAAATGAGGCTGTGTTGGGCACTGATTGGAGCAACTGGCGACGGTCAAATGATGCGCTCCTAATGGCAATGGGGCAAGCCGAACTGCCAGAAGACGATCAAGACCGTTGGCGCTGGATTCGCAATCCGCTTCCTCCCGCGTCTGAAGGCATCGACTTCAAAAACATTCGCCGTACCCTCAAAGTCTCCGACGAAGTTGCCGTCGTTCCGGGTGATTCCTGGAACAAGCTCAGAAATCCTGACAAAGATCGGATTCGCAGACTCGCACGAGACTTTGGTCCGCACCATAATCCCTTCATCCGTCACATCGTCCGCCGTACACGAGACTACCTCGAAAATACAATTGATCCCGAAACGAATGAACCCTATCTCAAGCCAGTCAAAGTTAAGTTATACGGCGAGACCAATCAAGAGTCGATTTCACTGCCGCTTTATTTGAGAGATGCCTACGCGATCGCAGAAGAGTTTTGCGACCTATTAGGACAACGCATGAAGGGATCTGGCTTTCTAAGATCTCTGCTACTTCGACGAGTGGGTAGCACCATCTGCGCGGGCATGAACACCGCCAAGAGTATGCTGGGAGCTTGGGAAGATATTGAGGAAGAAGACGATGAAGATGCCATTTTAGACGATAGACCCAAATCATTAACCCCATCTGAACGGGACAAACTAGAGCAGTTCCTCGACAAGCTAGAGGCAAATCAGGAAGATGACCCCAAATATGAGGTTGTTCGCCACCTGCTGGTTGAAGAAGACTGGTTAGAATCAGGTTGCATCATCTTCTCTCAGTACTTTGACTCCGTTCGCTGGTTAGCCGATCAACTTTCCCGTGACCTTCCTAAAGGAGAAGTCATTGGAATTTATGCGGGTGGGCAAAAGTCTGGCATTCTGGTGAATGGTGTTTTCAGTCGGCAAGAACGAGAAAGCCTGAAACAAATGGTGCGTCGAGGCGAAATGCGCTTGTTATTGGGTACGGATGCGGCTAGCGAAGGACTCAATCTTCAACGACTCGGCACTCTGATCAACCTTGACCTTCCCTGGAACCCAACTCGGCTAGAACAACGAAAGGGGCGGATTCAACGCATCGGACAGTTACGCGATGTCGTTCAAATCTATAATATGCGCTACCGAGGCTCAGTTGAAGACCGGGTACATGAACTGCTGAGCGATCGCCTCGAAGCGATTCACCAGCTTTTCGGGCAAATTCCTGATGTTTTAGAAGACGTATGGGTTCAAGTTGCCCAAGGCAAAATTGAGGAAGCTAAACAAACCATCAACGCAGTTCCCCAAAAACACCCGTTTGAATTCAAATACCATCAGATTAAAAAAGTGCCCTGGGAATCTTGTGCAACAGTATTGAGCGCCAGCGATCGCAAACAGCACCTTTTACAAGGGTGGTAAAACCACAGAATACTTTGGACGCTCCCGACTAAATACAGAACGTCATCCTCCGGGATAAAGACTGGGCGCTACCTTGACTAACTTTGGGCTGCCCAGCCCACAAACAGGACTGGGCCTGTCGGGCGATAGGAACCTTGTTCGGGTTCTAGGGTAATTTCAAAGAATTGACCTGATTTGAGACCCGGTAGTCGCTCTGCCGGAATCAGGATGCTGCGATCGCTGGGAATCAACCCCAAAGTAACGGGGCCTTGCTGGCGATCGACTAGCGTCCAAAGTTGGAGGGCCCGTCCAGCAGGCACTGGAGTTTCAACCAAGGGCGTAATCCGCAGTTGATTATTTGCTGCTTCTTGCACCAACCAGGTGGCCGTCTTTTTGTCGGGCGCTCCCAATACGACCGAGAATTCTGCTCTCTGTTGCGTTGAAGATATCACCACGGTCAGAGCAGCCAACGCGATCGAGGTGGCAAATCCCGTCGTCCAGCGCCAAAAACTGATGTTTTGCCACAGGTAAGCCAAGTTGAAAGAGCGGTTCGGGTTGGGTGTAGGAGGCAGCATCAGATCACGTTCAATCCGGTGCCAAAGCTCAGGCGGGGCGGGGATAGGCTCAGCGATCGCGGTTAGTTCTAGCAGTTGCTCTTCCCAATAGCGAACGGCAACCTGCAATTCCCGATCGGTTGCCATTTGGCGTTCAAACTCTGCCACTTCTTGACTGGTCAGCACTCCCAAGACATATTCGCCTGCCTTGACCCACAGTTCTTCCTGGTCTGGCAAATTCATGGCAGACACTCCCGTAAGGCTAACAGTCCACGCCGAATCCAAGCTTTGACCGTGCCCAGAGGGGCCTGGAGCTGGGCGGCAATTTGAGGATGTGAATAGCCGTTGACATAGGCTAAAAGTATTGACTGTTTTTTGGGTGTTTCCAGTTGTTCGAGGCAGCGCTTTAGGGCTTCCGCTTCGGTGGCGCGGGAGAGCCGATCGAGCAAATCAGTAGCGGTATCGGGTTGCTTGGAGAGCAGCATTTCATCATCGACGGCCACTTCGCGGGCGGTCTTCCGCAGCGTATTCAGCGCCCGATAGCGGACGACGCTAAAGATCCAGCCTCGCCCTGAGCCACGCTTGGGGTCAAAGGTGGCTGCTTTGTGCCAAATTTGGACAAAAGCGTCTTGAACGACTTCATCTGCTAAATCACGCCGCTGCAAAATTTTCATTGCTACACCGATTAACTGGCTGGCTTCCTGCTCGTAGAGCTGACGCAGGGCATTGCGATCGCCGCGAGCACAGGCGATCAGCGCTGCTGCATGATCAAAGTTAGTTGACGATATAGACTGGCTCATCACAAAGTCCTTAGAAATGAGAAGCAGTTTGCATTTCTAGGGGTACGCTGTAATTTTGGTTGCCAGTTTCGATCGTTACGGTTCTTAACGGAGTAGCCAGAAAACTAGACTCTAAATCGCTTTGATTGAATTTTCTCCAAACGAACAGTCAACCAACACCTGGTTTCGCTACCAATTCTGGCACTATCGTGCTGCCAATATATTCAATCCAACGGTGCTGTTCAGCGGCTACCGACAACCTCTGCCACAACACCAACCAACTTTGTCAGTCCGCTGCAACAGCGTTGTTCTGCCGCGCTTGAAGCGAGAGTTTTAACGACTCCAAACAATATGACAAACATAATTCGTCAGGCAGCACTTGACACTCTACTCGACAAAGATGTAAGGTAGTACTTGACAGTGAGCAGGCAACCCCATGAAAAACCGACTGAAAGAACTTCGCCAACTGCGCCAATGGTCACAAGCTGAACTTGCCAGAAAACTAGGAGTCAGTCGTCAGTCAGTAAATGGGTTTGAATCTGGGAAGTATGACCCCAGCCTAGATATGGCATTCAAAATTGCCAGCCTGTTTAATGTCGCGATCGAAGAAATATTCATTTACGAGAGGACAGATGCTATGCCGAATCTAGTTGAGCAAGCCAAAAACTTCATTGAAGAAACCTATCGTTCTTTGGTCGAGGGGGAGGCTGGACTGCTGAGCGCTGAGGAATTGCTCGAGCGTTATGCTGCTGGAGAAAGGGATTTTAGTGGTATCTACCTGATCCATTTAGAATTTGGAAAAAAGTATCCGATGGGTGCTGACTTGAGCGGAATCAATTTTAGGGGTTCCAACTTGAGTGAGTCCGATTTTCGGAAAGTTAACCTGAGTGAAGCTAATTTGAGTGGTGCCGACCTGAGCAACTGTTTGATTGAGAATGCTAACTTAAGTGGTGCTAATTTGAGTGGTGCTAATTTGAAAAATACTCAGATGACTAAGAGTAATCTCAGTGGTGCTGATTTGACTAGTGCTGACTTTGTACACACTAATTTGACTGGATCTGATTTGACTGATGCCAACCTTACAGATGCTCATTTCACCTATGCGATCGGTTCTAATGGGAGAATCATCAATTACAACGATTCTCCTAATTGAACGAAATTGATGCTGAATCTGTGAACAATCAACTGACAGAAACAATTTGTCCAGCCTAAAGAACGACTGAAACTACTCTACACCTACTAGATTTTTGAGATCTTATACCAGTTCTCGTCAGCACTGCACTGAATTAGATACCTGTAATGCTTGTCTTACAAAGATTTATATAATTCATGCTCATCAAGTTTTGGTATGAGACGAATGGCATCTCCCATCTGATCCAGAATCTTTTTGGGCCGCTCAACCATGCTAAAGAATCAAATCAATCTAGAAGGCTTGACATCAATGGTAGAAAAAGTGAAGAGCGGAACATCCGAAAGGATACTAAATTTATCTGCCTATATGCCTCAAACAGCGATATGGATGGACTAAAATCCACCCATATGCCAAATTATGAGATATAGGTGGACTACTATCCGTCTATGTCTCTCAGTTGGCGATATGGACGGATAAAGTCCGCCTATATAGAGTTATGCCGCTCAGTTCTCGACAGGGGCAGGAACCCGAAGCTGCCTTTTGATTTCAAAATCAGACTAGACTGAAAGCGTTGGGAATTTTAATCGGAGTCTATATATGACCGCAACGCCTTATCTAATTGTTACAGATGCGAACGCTGCAATTGATTTCTACCACAATGCGTTCGGCGCAACAGAATATGTTCGTCTTGCAGACCCTAGCAGTAAGGTAATGCACGCGGAGATTCGCATTGGTAATGTTTCAATTATGCTTGCAGATGAGTTTCCAGACATGGGGTATCGAAGTCCAAAAACGCTAGGTGGTTCGGCAGTTTCCATACTTCTCTACGTTGATGATGTTGATGCTCTGTTTGAAGCCGCGATCGCTTCAGGTGCAACGGCAACTATGCCAGTCCAAGATCAGTTTGACGGCGATCGACGAGGGACGTTGAGCGATCCTTTTGGACATATATGGTTACTTGCAACAAAACAAGAAGACATATCAATAGATGAGCTGAAACAGAGATTTACGGCAATGCTCAATCAAGAAGCTGCCTCGTAGTGTTTAAGCCAAGACAACTTCACTGAAAAAATAATATTTAGAGCTTAGGGTAAAATGAGAGAGTCACATAACCTTGCGGCCTTTGCCGCTGCCAAAAAATGACTGAACTGCTGCAACAAGCGATCGCTCAAATTCAGCAACTTCTGCCCGATCAGCAAGATGCGATCGCGGCTCGTTTTTTAGCTGAGGTGCAAGACGAACAGGAATGGGAGTCTCGGTTCGCTGCCACAACAGATGATCAATGGGATCAGATGGCTGCGATGGTGCGTCAGGAAATAGCAACGGGTGAAACTACTTCACTTAGTGAAGTATTTCCAACACAAAAATGAAATCAAGTGTCACCAAAGCGTTTCGCAAACGGCTGAATGATCTTTCTGTATCAGTTCAGGAACAAGCCGCAAAAGCCTACGCACTCTGGCAAGAAGATCCTTATCACCCCAGCCTTCATTTTAAAAGAGTCAGTCAAAAGCAACCGATTTACTCTGCTCGTGTCAGTCTCAACTATCGGGTTTTGGGTTTGTTGGAGTCGGAGCATATTTATTGGTACTGGATTGGCGCACATGATGAGTATGATGAGTTACTGAAACGGATGTAGATTGAAGCGATCAGTAAAAACGCGGCATAA
>JAHHGS010000055.1 GCA_019359715.1 Aphanocapsa sp. GSE-SYN-MK-11-07L
GACCAGCGTTATACTCAGACCAGTTGCGGATGCGGTATTGCTGTTTCATGCGTCCTAGTTTGGGTTTGGCGATTCAAACTTACCATGACACATCCCTTCCGCAACCCCTATTTATGCAACAACGCCTCTTGATGATACAGAATGTTAATTAATTCCAATGACAGTCCAGGACAAAATTCTACGCATTGATAGTCGTCTTCCACCAAAGGGTGTCTCAGGTAACAGATTTCATCCATCCCATTTTGGTTATAGACAACAATTTCGGGGGCTGTGTCAAGAATTTCGTCAAACTCTTCGTCTGTGATAGTTCTCATTGTCAAGTTGAGTCTTGTAACGCAATTAATTCTCAATAGAATACACGAATACGGTTCTCCTGAGTTACTTAGAATGAGGACAGTCTAAAATTGAGTACCGGGATTCAGAAAAGTGAGCAAACTCATCAATACAGAATGTCAGAATGACTTGGGCTAACGGGATTAATCAGAACGCATGAGGGAGAGTGAACAAATGGTGACTATGCCCCAGAAACTGCTTTCAGTTCCACCGCTAGAAAATGGCGATCGCCTCACCCGTGATCAATTTGAGCAGCGCTATCAGGCGATGCCCGGGCTCAAAAAAGCTGAATTAATAGAAGGAGTAGTCTACGTGGCAGCAGCCCTCAGATTTAAAAGCCACGGTCAACCCCACGGGCATTTAATGACTTGGCTAGGAGTCTACGCAGCGCTCACCCAGGGTGTTGCACTTGGCGACAACTCGACAGTTCGCCTAGATTTTGATAACGAACCTCAGCCAGATGCAGTTCTCTTACTTGACGAAAGCGTCGGTGGGCAAGCTCGACTCAGTGACGATGATTATGTGGAAGGCGCACCGGAATTTGTCGCAGAAATTGCCGCCAGTAGTGCAGCGATCGACCTCTATGACAAAAAGCGTGCTTATTGTCGGAATGGAGTCAAAGAATATCTGGTCTGGCAAGTGCTAGACCACAAGCTAGATTGGTTTTATTTGCAGGATGGCGACTATATTTCTTTGTTCGCCGATGCCGATGGCATCATTAAAAGTCAGGTTTTCCCAGGATTGTGGTTAGTCGAAGCAGATTTACTGGCTGGCAAGATGCAACAGGTGCTAGCGGTATTACAAACAGGACTAAATTCAGCAGAGCATTTGGCTTTTGTCCAGAGTTTGGCGGAAAAGTCAGACCAGCCAGGATAGGCGATTCCCTCCAGAACGGCAAAGCCGAAGGCCCACGCCTTAACTTTATCTCCTCCTCTAAAACGTGACGGAAACTGAACCCAGGACGCTAAACGGCGCGCCAGGACGAAGGTAGAAACCTTGAGATTCGTAGTATTGGGTACTGGTGAGATTCCTGAAATTTAGCCCAATTTGCCAGTTGTTGCGCCGATAGAAAATTGTTGCATCAGCGCGGACGTAGGAGGGAATCTCGAACGTGTTGGGCAGTTCGGCTTCTCTGCCGCCGACAAAAAACAAGCCGCCCCCAAACCCAAATCCTTTTAATCTACCCCGTTGAATCTCATAGGTTGTCCAGAAACTTGCGCCAACGCTGGGAGCGTTCACCAAGCGATCGCCCACTGGCAGACTGTTATCCTGGCTGACAAACGCATTATTGACGAATGTAGACGCGATAACATTCCAACCGGGTAGAATCTCTCCGGCAATATCCAATTCAATTCCCCGACTCTTGACTTCGCCAGCCGCGATCGAAAAGTCGCTGTTGTCAAAATCGACGGTAGCAACATTGGATTTAGTAATTTCATAGGCGGCTAGGGTAGCTGAAAGCTTGCCGTCTAGTTTTTCAGCTCGAATCCCTACTTCGTACTGAGTACCGCGCTCTGGGGGCAATAGGCTGCCATCGACGGTTCGCGAAGAGCTTGGATTAAAGGATTGACTGAAGCTGGCATAAATTGAAACTGGGGGAATCGGTTGATAAACAAGACCCACGCGGGGCGAAAAGGCTTCGTTATACAACCGTTCAATCACAGCGTCATCAATTGGATCTTGGCCTAAAGCGTCTAGGGGTTGGACGCTATTTTTGCGGTGAATAAAGTCGTACCTGCCACCGACTAATAGCTTCAGGTTGGGTAGGAGCGTGATTTGGTCTTGCAGGTAAATTCCAATCGTATCGCGGTTAAAAACATCCCGTTCTGATGCCTCATCAAACTCTGGTGGTGGAGCAGCGCCATAGACAGGGTCAAACAAATCAATGCTAGGAGTCAGGTCAACAGACCCTCGGAGAAAATCATAGCCATAGGCATATTTGTTCCACTCCAACCCCAGCAGCACCTGATGTTGAACAAAACCTGTATTAAAATTGCTGATCAGATCGGTTTGGAGAGAGTAGGTTTGCGTATAGCCGGGCCCGGCAGCAAATCTTCGCAGGACGGTACGACCATCTGAGTCAATTCTGTTGGGTCGAAACTCGCCTGGCTCTTCTGTGTTGGAAAGCGTCGTCGCAAAGGCACTGCGGAGCCGCAGGTTGTCATTAAAGCGATGATTAAGGGTGAAAAGTACCGTATGCGTTTCGCTCGTGTAGCGATCGCCCGGTTCTCCTAAAAAGCGACTGATCGGCACGTTGAAAACAAGCGGATCGGGGGGTAGACCGTCATAGAAGGTGCGATCGGCGTTCAGGTATTCATATTGCAAGGTCAACGTGGTCGCATCACTAACTTTGTAAGTCAGTGCCGGGGCGATGCCAAAGACTTCCTGGTTGACAAAATCTACAAAGCTACCGGAGTTCTCATAGGCAGCATTCAAGCGATACAGCAAGGTTTTATCTGAGTTGAGCGGCCCAGAAATATCGAGCGAGGGACGATAGGTGCTAAAGCTGCCAGCAATAAATTCAGCGGCATAGTAGGGTTCGTCGAGCGGTTTTTTAGTGACATAGTTGACCACGCCGCCTGGCTCAAACTGCCCATACAGCACCGAAGCCGGCCCCTTAAGCACTTCGATTCGCTCAATGTTGGTTGGATTGACAAGCCCATCTGGAGCGAAGAAACCATCTCTTAGGTTGTCGTAGGTTAAAAATCCCCGGATAACATAGTTATCGGTTAGCCCAGCATAACTCCCTTGCGGAGTCACGCCGCTGACATTGCGGACTGCATCTGAAACCCGCAATATTTTCTGATCTTCAATCACTTGGCGAGGAACCACCTGAATCGACTGGGGAATGTCGCGTAGGGGCGTGTCGGTTTTGGTGGCAGTAGTGGCATCGGGAACAAAATAGCCGTCTTGTCCTGCGCCTGTAACGACAATTTCTTCTTCAGTCGCCTCGTCCTCTGGGTTGAGGCTGTAGGAAAATGCCCCAGTCTTCAGCACCACAGCAGTTTGGGGTAAAGCTTGATTGCCAATGACACTGATCCGAACACTGGTTGGGCTTTGTTGCTCAACGGTGATTTTAGTAATGTCTGGGCTGGGGTTTTCCGCTGCAAAGGCTGGCCCGTCAGGAAGTGTCAGCACTGCATTCGGAATCTCGGCAACTAGAGTATTGCCCTCGGCGGTAAATTTGCTGGCATCAACTTGCAGGGATTGACCATCAGCCGTTTCCAGGTGGATTTCTAGTTCTACGTCAGTTTTGTTGAGCTTAACGCCTGTAATGGCGATCGCACCAGAAGTAGGCGAATCTTGGGCCAATAGATCTGCGGCTTGGGTAGAGCTTTTAGGCAAATCGCTGACGGACTGGATCAGAGGCGGTTCAACTGCTGAGGCGGGCAATGCCAGCCCCACACTACTAGCCAAAAGCCCAACGACAACCGTAAATCTAGAGCCTGACACTTTATACCCTGACATTCCACACCTCACAAAATTACTAAGAATTAATTTCAAGTATTTAGCAGGAGGATTGTAGGTAGTTTTGGGGACTAGAATCTACTCCAATCAGCCCAGTTTTGACTCCAAAGCGATCGCTGCCCCCCAATCGGGCTTTGCCCCAGTTCGACAGGCGCTAGGAGTGATGCCATAGGTGCGCTTAAAGGCGCTGGCAAATTTGGCGGCATTCGCGTAGCCGATCGCGCTGGCCACCGCCGCTACAGTCAGACTGCCTTCTTGCAGCAGTTGGAGGGCAATTTGCATCCGGTGGCTATGCAGGCAGCCAAAAACGGTTGTGCCAAATAGATCCCGAAACCCTCGCTTTAACTTGTTGTGATTGATGCCCACCTGCTGGGCTAGGTCTAAAATTGAAGGGGGATGATCAAACTGGCTTAACAATAGCCAGCGCGCTTGATGCAATTGTTTAATCTGAGCCGGGCTAAGATATGGTGCCGGAGCTTTGGGCACGCTCAATTCAAACTGCTGGAGCCGGAGAGCAATTAGCTCTAGAACTTTTGCTTCCAAGTAAAACCGCCGCACCGCCCCCTCAAAATGACAAGTCAAAATTTGATTGACGATCGCCTGCATCGCCGGTGTGGTCTGAGCCAAATCCAGATATTCACCAATTTCATTGGTCAGCAAAATCCTGGCCAGCCCAGGCGGAAGCTGGTCATACCGGCTGTTGATGAGGGTGGCGAAGAACTCAAATTCCATGTGAATATCAAATTTGAGTACGCGATCGCCAGCCTTCCACCGAAAAAAATTCTCCGCTGTTCCATCCTCAACGTATCCAGTCAAGAAATTGTAACCCTGGGGAGTTTGCTCATTTCGGTTGTCGCCCCAAACGCTAAAACTGGCTTCCAAACAGGAGCCTGGCGTGCTGGGTAACTGCTCAACTAGCAGGTCTTCATGCAAAATGTAGTCGTCTACCTGAAGGTCTAGCCCTGGACAGAGTGAGATATATGTTCGATATCCCTGGCTAATCCCACTCGGGTCATGCAAGTAGCCTGTCCAAATGTCTGGTTTTGGCGCATCGGGGTGCTCGGAACACTCTTGGACGTATTGTTGGTAGAGTGCCGTTTCTGACAAGACTAGCATTTAGGGCAGTTTAATAGGAATATTTTGCAAATTCTACCGCATTTTGATACATAAACCTGATTGCGTATGGCTTCAGCAGTTTGGGCTGGCAGAAACTTGATCTAAAAGTTGCTTGAACGTTTACAGGCAGATGCTTTCAGCTTTATCCGTCTCTTGGTCAGTCGCGCTAAACTAAACATAGATCTATTAACTGCATGTTCGCTGCAATCGCGTTTTAAGGCTCAGTTACTACACTTGTGATCTTGGAGAAATGCCATGCTGCTTGTTAACTCACTCCGTCAGAGCTTGGGGATTATCCTAGGGGCTGGTTTATTGCTAATCTCGCCGCAGGGGTTAGCCGCTGAGGTTGATTCCGCTAGCCCAACCTTAGCCAAAGCCTCAGGGGAAGTTCCGATCGTCAAGTCGGCTGGGTTAAGGCCCAATCTCAGGGTGCCTTGGTCAAGACTGGTCAATGTCAACGATCCGTTTGAAGGCAACTTTCTGGCGGTCTTTAATCGCCATAGCCTGCGGGATGCTCAGTCTCGACGAGTGATCAGTCTTTGGAACTCTAATTCTGTCAGAGTTCTGGTTACTTCAGCCCGGCAAAACTGCAACAGCTCTGGCTGGGGCTTTTGGGGCTCGACCTGCTGGGGGGTGACGGGCACTGCCGCCACCGTGGAACGGGTGTTCGTGAGAATTAGCGATCGCATTTTTGAGCTAACGGGTGAAAATGGCAAGTTTGCAGTCACGCCTGAGTTGGCAACTGCCCTCACCGCTACCTCTGAAAAAGAATTGACAATTCGCCTGCTTTTACAGAACGGTGAGACGATCGACAGCAGGGTTGACAAGAAAACCGTGGCGGTCTGGCCGACAATTTACCAAGCCGGCGATACTCCATCAGCCGTTTCTTTTGATACTGACGACTCACTCAAGGGGAATTAAAGAAATCAAAACCTGATCAGGTAATGAGCCAAAAATGGATGCAGCCTCGGCAATGCGATTCCTAAGCTGGACTGGCTGCTCTTGACTAACAATTTTTCCAAGCTAGCTAGCCGCCGCCGGATCAGCAATTTGAGCCGTAACCAGCAATAGAACTGCTGCGATCGCATTTGCACGGCAAAATTGAAAGAATTTCACAACAATTCCTGCACACTGATGCTTAATTTCATGAAAATCCACCTGCTAACTTGCAAATAGCAACCAAGCAAGCTTGATCCACTCACTGCCAGGTTTTGAGTCTACTTATTCTTATAAATTCTCAACTAGGCTTCAACAGTGCGAGGTAGAGTGCACAAAGTCAACTCCCTTGGGCAGAGATTTGAAGAATTATTTTGTATTTACATAACCCTACATTTAATAAGCTTTAAAGATCTCTGCTAAGTTTAAGAACAATACTCTGTCTAGACATTTTAATTTTTTGAGCGCTGATTTTGAGGTCAATAGTTAAATGCGAGTTGAGTCAGAGCCAACCTGTCCTGATTCGGGGCAATTTACATCGACAGATAGACGAGCTGCCCGTAATTGCCCCAATAAGTTACTTGAAATCTACTTGCAGTAATAGTATGGTTTTCTAGATTGGTATTGTTGGTTCATCTACCCATGTTCGTACACCGTCGTGTGCAGCTATTGCCTTGAGGAGACAAAATGTCCAATTTGATTGATATCCTGATTGCTGGCGGCCCGGTGATGGTGCCACTGATGTTTGCTTCAATCGCCGTTGTGGCCCTAGCGATCGAGCGATCGATCTTCTGGTGGCGCGTCAAAAAGCAGCAAAAGCGGGTTGCCCGCAGCGTCTTGCAGCTCTATCAAGATGATCCTGCCCTAGCCGAGAACAAGCTCAAGCAGCATCTAGATTTACCAACTGCGCGGGTGTTTCTGGAAGCCATTTCCCTCTCGAATGCGACTCCAAACGAGTTTCGCTTGGCTCTAGATGGCGCTACGCAGGCTGAGATACCCAGCCTGAAGCGCTTTAACAATATCTTTGAAACGATTGTCGGTCTAGCTCCCCTGCTGGGGTTGCTGGGAACGGTAACAGGTCTGATCCGCTCCTTTGGGTCATTGACGTTGGGAGATCTTGGTGGCTCAAAAACAGTCGGTGTTACCGCTGGCATTAGTGAAGCTTTAGTTTCCACGGCCGCAGGCTTGGTTGTAGCGGTATTTGCCCTGATTGCCGCCAACACCTTCCGCACCTTCTATGTGCAGCAGGTTGCCTACCTTGATGAATGCTGCACGCAGCTCGAACTTTTGCAGATGAGATCGCATCGCCAACAAGGAGTTTCCCGTGTCTAGACAACGCCGCTTTGATCCTGACATGCTTGATCAGCCGATGGAGATTAAGAACGTCGTCCCTCTGATGGACGTGATCTTTGCTCTCCTCACCTTCTTTGTCCTCTCGACGTTGTTTTTGACCCGCACTGAGGGACTACCCGTCAACTTGCCCCAAGCCAAGTCCGCCACTCAGCAGAAAACTCCGGCTAGAGCTACCCTGACCGTTAATGAAAAGGCGGAAGTGTTTCTGAATAAGCAAAAGATTGATATGGCAGAGGTTGGCGATCAGGTTGAAAAACTGGTCGAACCCAATCAGAATTTGATCGTCGTCCTGAATGCTGACCAAGCTGTAGATTACGGCGAGGTAGTGCAAGTGATGGATCAACTGCGCCAGGTGCCCGGTGTCAAAATGGCGATCGCCACCAAACGTCTGTAAGCATATGGCTACCCTGTTACCTATTCGCCTTGACTAACCTTGAGATTAGGTTACAGCTCCGCTCTTATCCATCGCTCAGCCCTTGGTAATTTCCATGACAACTTCTCTAATCGCAGCTCAACGCCACCAAGAAAAGCGCACATTCAACAGGTTAATTCTGATTGCACTACTTGGTTCTATGGCGCTTCACGTTCTGGTTCTGGCAACACCAACCCCTGGCATTTGGCGGCAACCAGAGGCCGCAGAGGATGAGTTGGAAGTCGTGATTGAGGATGTACCGCCGGAACCAGAACCAGAAGTAGAGCAAGTGCCAGAATCCCCAGAACTGCCAGCGGTTGCCCTAGCTGATATTGCCCCGCCGCCGATTCCCCTCGCGCCTGAGAGAGATACACCGCAACCGGAAGGCGAAGATGCCCCTGCTCCAGATAATCTGAAAACAATGACGAGCAAGACGGGTGAGACTGCCGTACCAGAAGGCGGTGGCCCAGTGACCAGCCCCGATGGCAAGGGTGAAGGGTATGGATTCAATAAACTTCCGTTTGGGTTTAATCGGCTGGGCCAACCGGATGGCAGTCCCCAAGGGCAACCCGGTGGCGTAAAAGACGGCAAACCCGGTGGTGTGCACGGCGGGACTGGGACGCAAACCTCAGTCCGCAGCGCGCCGCCACCCCCCGTCAAGGAGAATCCCAAGTTGGTTTGCCTCAAGTGTCCAAAGCCTAAATATCGCGGCTCCGAAGGGCAGCCCAAAGTCACCTACGATATTGCCCCAGATGGGCGAGTCACTAACGTTCGCTTGCGCAAATCGAGCGGCAACCCAGACACCGATCGCGAAACGATGGAAACCATGAGCACCTGGAAGTTCGACCCCAAAACGGTGCCAGAGAGCGGCCGCCAAGACGTAAAAGTGCGGGTGACGTTTGAAGAAAAAGGCTCCAAATTCCAGCAGCAGAACGAGAAACGGCGGACGGAAGAAACCAAGCGTCAGCAGCAATTGGCAGAGCAAGAGCAAAAGCGCCAGGAAGCCCTCCAACTCAGCAGCCCGCCCCCCGTTGCTCCCAGCACCGAAGCTGCTCAGCCAACCCAACCTAGCCCGTCCGCTGCTCCACCAGTGGCAGAACCTGCTGCTTCTCCAACCCCTGCCCCTGTGGTTGAAACCCCTGCTCCCGCCGCCGCGGAAGCTCCGACCGCACCTCCCCCCCCAGCCCCAGAGCCACCACCTGCGCCGGTTTATGAAGCCCCCCCTGCACCAGCCCCAGAGCCGCCGCCTGCACCAGTTTATGAACCGCCCCCGGCCCCAGAACCCCCGCCAGCAGCTCCAGAACCCGCACCCGCAGAGTCAGCTCCAACTAGCCCATAAACAGGCGATCCCCTCTCTGCTTGATTTTCCGGCATCATTATCAGATTGTTCATTTGGGCTGATATCATAAACGCTGGATTCATCATTGTGTGATGCACTTGGATATTCGCGATCGCAAGATTTGGATTTTTCAGAAATCAACTACCCCGCCGCAAGCGGACGGGGTATGCAAATCGTTTTGCTCCCAAACCGCAGATTTGGATTGCAATCCGATTCTTTCGCTGCAAGCAGCGGGGAATGTACCCCTACTAGATTCAAGGTTGCCGATCGCGTTCAGGGTTGGTGCAGTTCTGAAGGCAGCACAGACATTGAGTGCAGTAGGACAAGCTAGATTGTCGGGGGCGATGGTTTGCAGGGTTAGATCGGCATCATGCATGAGAAACCTAGGGCCTGTAAATAAATAAGTTCATGCTTTTTTAAGGGGTTGAGTACGAGGATGGAGCATATAGTTCCACTGGGGGCAAATCTTATGTGGAGTGAGCTTGAGAGTTGCCATCTCCGCATCTGAGACTTTGACTTTGGTGGGGTAATGTCCTTTCAGTTGGGTCGCTTTGACAATTAAACCAGTGTGGGTAGTTGTTCCTCGGATCAAAGCGGTCAGGCGGTTGAGTGAACGCAAAGGTTTGCCTGCCCAATTGAGTGAAATAAAGCTGAACAGGCGATGCTCAATGGGATTCCATTTGGAGGCACCAGAGGGATAATGACACACCATCACCTCGATTCGATAGCAGTCGGCTAAGTGTCGTTGCAGTTGCCGTTTCCAGTTGCGCAATCGATACCCATTGCTGCCCCCGGCATCGCACAGAATCAACAGTTTGCTTTCGTCGGCAAAACGAGGACGGTCTTTGCGCTCAAACCATCGCTGAATGGCATCAACCGCAAAAGCGGCAGTATCGCCAGACGTACCAACATAAACAAAGCCTTGATTGTGAACTACATCATAAATTCCATAGGGGACAGCCTTGGCACTGGCATCTTCTGGAAATTCATGGTCATTGACCTCCTCCGCTTGCTGCGACCATTGTTGCCCAGCGTTTTTGAAATTCCCAATCAGTTCTTTTTTCTTGGTATCGACACTGATGACCGGATGTCCTGCTTTGATGAAGCGTTGCTTGATGCGGTGGATGTAGCGGAATTGCTGATCCCGCTGCGGGTGCTGCGTCGTCGCCACCGATTTGCGATTAGCTTTGAGCGAGTAGCCTTGCTGTTTGAGCAACCGTCGAATGCTGACATGGCTGAGCAAAACCCCAATCCCTGCCAGGGTTGCTTGGATATGACGCAGACTCTGACGAATCCATTTGCTGGCACCACAAGGGTCTCCTGCTGTATCGGCTGCCACGACGGCTTGTAATGTTGTCTCGACCCCTTCTAGTTTTTTTCCACCTGTTTGCGTCCACCCCCAGCGACGCGAATCCGCTCAACTGGTCGATGCACTAGACCCGTATCAAGTTCTCGTCGTCCACGTCGAATGGTGTTGATATCTAGCCCTGTGATCTCCCTCAACTTCTGGGTTCCCCCATGTCCTATGCGTTTCGCTTCTAACGCTGCCATCCATCGTCGTTGCTGTTCATCTAACCGGCTCATCAGCAGATTCAGTTGTTCATGCTGATGGTAGATGACTTCATTGCCTGTTTGACACTCTTTACATTGACACTGATAAATTCCTCGACTTCCCATACCTCTACTCCAGCTCAGATATGTGTCTCCCTAGACTATCCTAAAACCATGAAGTTGTTCTTTAACAAGCCCCTACTGTTAGTCAACTCACCGCAAAACCATCATATTGGCGCATGAAGGGTGAGTGATAAGCCAAGACAATATCTTCTCTAGAAATTCCTCGATCCAATAGCTCATTGGCGACACCCACTTCTGTGCCATCATACTGAATCCAGACTTTGTTATCTTTTAGATCGATATGAATTAGAACACCATAAACACGACTTTTTTGAAGCCAGCCAGTTCGCAAAACTTGATAGTGATCGCGTTCTCGATCGAATAAAACTTCCATTTCGATTTCACCATAGGCAGGTTTAACTTTGCTATGGGCAAGCAGCGTTTCCTGAATGATTTGGCGGTATTGAATTACTTTATCCATTGCATAATCCTCCTGTCTTCTACATCATAGACAACTAGGTAAAGTTGGTACTCGACGACTCCTTCTTGAATGAATCTAAGGCGAAAGAATTCTTCGTAGGTTTGGCTGGGGACTGCTAGATAGAGAATTCTGGATGGTTCTTGCGATCGCAATGCCCGACGATAGTTTAGGTATTGTCCGACAGCCGTATGGAATTCAGAGATGGCTGAGGGATTGGTAAAGCTTTTTACCTCTACAGCAATTTTCTCAGTGCCGCGTTCGGCGGCGAGTAGGCGTTCAGCGCCCAAGTCAATTTGCATTTGGACATCGCCATAGGCTACGGGAAAGGGATCGTGAGTAATTTGCCAGCCCTCGATCAGGAGAGCTTCTTTAACCACATCATGAAAAAGATCTTTTGCCATCAGTCATCACCTCCTGTATCTCTGCCCATGCGGTATTTGATGTCGTAGTTGATGATGAAGTCGAGTTCTTCGGCGGTGAAGCCGTAGTGTTTGGCGAGGACGCGATCGCTAAACATTAACATCAACTTTCCCCTCTATGCTGCAACTGAAATCGCTTTTCCTCGAACTGTAGGTTCTGGAACTAGCTGACCATCTTCTTTGAGTGTGTCAATATAAAGCTCGATCGCTTCTTTGACATTTAGCTCTGTTTCTTCGATGGTTTTACCCGTAGAAATGCAACCTGGTAAATCGGGAACATAGGCAGAATAGTTGCTGCCTGCCCATTCAAAGATGACAAGATACTCTTTCATGATTCATCCTCCAGTTGTGCTTGTTTCCAAATACTTTTTAATGTGCCGATCGCTACATCATCAGAAAAACTTCCCGGTACAACGACAATGCCAGTTTTTTCGGGATGCTTAAATACCCGATGACTGCCCCGCATTCGGGCTTGATACCATCCATCTAGCTCCAATTTCTTAACCACTTCTCGGACTTTCATTAATCATCACCTCCTGTATCTCTGCCCATACGGTATTTGATGTCGTAGTTGATGATGAAGTCGAGTTCTTCGGCGGTGAAGCCGTAGTGTTGGGCGAGGACGCGATCGATTTCGTCAATGATAGGTTTTGCTGATTTAGGCGAGAACTCCTGATACTGAATTGCGCCTTTTTGAGTAGATATACTTTTGATAGAAGAGGAATCTTGAAAAACTTTCATCAAATCTTGACTAAAAAACTTCTGTACCTCGCAGATGAAATATGTTGGACGAGCGCATCGGCGGGCATCCTGGCTTAGAAAGCAAAGTAGCTCTCATTACAGTTGCGGGACAGCGACGGATTTGCACCGTTTGCCTACGGCATGCCGCAGGTATACTTTCCCCGTTTCCTCCAGTGGCTGTTCCTCACCAGAACCGATCAACACTTGAACCATACCATTTCTTAGGCTTAATTCAGGAGATCGCTCCTATCGTCCCTGACCACTTTCTAGCTGAACTGGGAGACAAACAGCAGCTTAAACTCTGAAGAAGTCGATGATTTGATCAACGGTCGCGGAGCTGGCTATGCTCGAACGGCGAAGCTGAATAGCTATCCTGGCCCCAGACATGTTCTGGATTTGAAGCAGGAACTCAATCTGTCGCCCGCTCAAGTCCAAAAAGTTGAGGCAATTTTTCAACAGATGGACGCAGAAGCTAAACCGCTTGGACGAAAAATCGTTGAGCGTGAAAAACAACTGAGTCGTGCATTTGCAGCCAAGAAGGCTGTGTTGCAAAAACTGAACTACGTGGTAGGGTAAGACGCTCTCGTCTAAATTCCTTTCTCTGTGATGTCAACCTCCGAACCGTTCAAATGGCGGCACTTCCTATTAACCCGGCAGCTTAAGAGAATGCAGAGTGAAGAAGGTTATTATTACAATGGAAGCATGAATAAACCTGATGCTCGCTGACTCGCTCCAGATACTCAAGATTACCTGCGCCAACAAGCGATACG
>JAHHGS010000056.1 GCA_019359715.1 Aphanocapsa sp. GSE-SYN-MK-11-07L
GGCTTCCGCATCGAACTTGGGGAAATTGAGGCAATCCTGGGTCAACATCCAACCGTCAGACAAGCGGTTGTGGTTGCCAGGGATGACCAAACCGGAGACAAGCACCTCGTTGCTTACCTCGTTCCGTCCCCAGAAACTAGTTTCGTTATCCGTGAGCTACGCGAGTTTCTCCAGCGGCAGTTGCCAGACTATATGATGCCTTCTCTCTTCACAGAATTAGATGCTTTACCACTGACCCCTAATGGCAAGGTCGATCGCAATGCTCTGCCTCCTCCCGACTTTACCCTGCAATCATCGGAGCTAGATCGCAGTCTTCCAACTCCGATCGCAGAACTTCTCGCTGGCATCTGGTCAAAAACACTGGGCAGAGAGAAGATCAACATTCAGGATAATTTCTTTGAACTCGGTGGGCATTCGCTGCTAGCAACGCTGGTTATCTCCCAGGTGCGACAAGTGTTTCAGGTTGAGTTGCCGCTGCGAAGCCTCTTTGAATCTCCTACTGTTGCCAAGCTAGCTCAAGTCATTGAAGCTGCTACTCAAGCTGGTTTAGGAGTAGACGCTCCACCCATCGAGCAACGTTCAAACTCTGCCCCTCTCTCCTTTGCCCAGCAGCGGATGTGGTTCTTGGCACAGCTAGAGCCAGAGAACCCTTTCTATAATCTCCCGATCGCCGTTGCTCTTCAGGGAGAACTTTACCTCGGTGCATTAGAACAGACCTTTCACGAAATCCTGTGTCGTCATGAGGCACTCCGAACCCATTTTGAAACGAGAGAAGGGCACCCGATCGCTATCACCACACCAGCAACAGCATTTCAGATGTCGCTGGTCGATTTGAGTGAATTAACAGAAACTCGACAAGACGCTGAAGTGCAGCAATTAATCTTTGCCGAAGCACAGCAGCCTTTTGACCTGACTTGCGATTTGCTGCTGCGGGTCAAACTGCTTTGTCTAGCAGAGCATCAGCACATCTTACTCTTGACACTGCATCACATTGCTGCCGATGGCTGGTCATTCGGCATTCTGATCAACGAGGTTACAGGGCTATACAAAGCATTCTGCGAAAAACGCTCGTCTCCTCTGCCCGACTTGCCTATTCAGTATGGTGACTTCGCCGCGTGGCAGCGACAGTGGCTGCAAGGGGATGTGCTGCAAACCCAGATGAGCTACTGGCGTGCCCAGTTGCAAGATGCTCCCGTCCTGTTGGAGTTACCCACTGATCGATCACGACCCGCTATCCAGAGCTACCAGGGCAGCAGCCACAGCTTTGAGATTTCGCCAGAGCTATCACTTGCCCTCAATCAACTGAGTCAGCAATCAGGTTGCACCTTATTCATGACGCTCCTGGCTGTTTTCACAATTCTGCTGGGACGCTACAGCAACAGTGAAGACATTGTGGTGGGTACACCTATTGCCAATCGCAATCGTACAGAAGTTGAGAATTTGATTGGCTTGTTCGTTAACACATTGGTGCTGCGAATCGATCTCTCTAGTGATCCCAGTGTTGAGGAATTGCTGCGCCGAGTTCGAGAGGTTGCACTAGGAGCCTATGCCCATCAGAATTTGCCCTTTGAGCAGTTGGTCGAAGCACTTCAGCCGCAGCGATCGCTGAGTCACACTCCGCTGTTTCAGGTGATGTTTGTCTTGCAAAATGATCCGCTGCCTGAGGTTGAGTTGCCCAATTTGAGAGTGACTCTGATCGAGAGCACCAATGGCACAACTCAATTTGATCTGACACTATCAATGGCAGAAACCGCACAGGGACTCGTTGGGACACTGGAATATAACTGTGATCTGTTTGAGAAAAACACGATCGCTCGGATGGCAGAGCACTACTTGACCCTCCTGCAAAGCACCGTTACGAATTCCTCTCAATGTCTATCTAAGTCATCGCTGTTGACCCCAGCAGAAACCCATCAACTTTTGGTAGCGTGGAATGCGACTCAGACAGAGTATCACCAGAATCAGTGTATTCATCATTTATTTGAGAACCAGGTCAAACAGACTCCTAACGCGATTGCCGTGCAAGCTTCCGGAGGAATCACAGCTATCTTTGCGGATCAACAATTCAGTTATCAAGAGCTGAACGTCAAAGCCAATCAACTCGCGCACTATCTCAACCGGTTAGGGGTCAAGCCCGAAGTGACGGTCGGCATCTGTGTCGTGCGATCGCTGGAGATGCTAGTTGGGATGTTAGGTATCCTCAAAGCGGGTGGCGCTTATC
Source organism: Aphanocapsa sp. GSE-SYN-MK-11-07L (assembly GCA_019359715.1). GTDB lineage: Bacteria > Cyanobacteriota > Cyanobacteriia > Thermosynechococcales > Thermosynechococcaceae > JAHHGS01. The sequence goes on from JAHHGS010000056.1 coordinate 2,222, forward strand.
TGCCCCTCGACCCTAGCTATCCTCAAGAGCGACTTGCCTTCATGCTGCAAGATGCTCAGGTATCGCTGATCGTCACTCAGCAATCCCTCTTAAATCAGCTTCCTGATCATCAAGCCCAAGTCATCTGTTTAGATACTGACTGGTCTACCATTGCTCAAGAACGCCAGGAAAATCTGGTTCATCCGTCGAACCCTGACCAGCTAGCCTATCTCATTTACACCTCTGGCTCAACGGGACGACCCAAAGGCGTGATGATTCAGCATCGTGCTTTGGTCAACTATACCGAAGCCATCGTTTCAGCTTATGAGTTAAAACCCAGCGATCGCATCTTGCAATTTGCCTCCATAAACTTTGATGTGGCGGGTGAAGAGATTTTCTCTTGTCTGGTGCAGGGCGCTACCTTGGTGCTCCGCACCGATGAGATGTTGAATTCTGTACCAGCATTTCTGCAACAGGTTCAAACGCTAGAACTAACAGTACTCAATTTACCAACTGCCTTCTGGCATCAGGTCACCAGTGAGCTAGCAGCGGCACCTGTCGACATTCCTGACGCGCTGCGCTTGGTGATTATTGGCGGCGAAAGAGCTTTACCGGATCGCCTGCAAGCTTGGCATCAATGTATGAATCAGGGTGTAAATCAGCATGTGCGCTTGATCAACTGCTACGGTCCGACTGAAACCACCATTGGAGCGACCCTATGTGATCTGTCGGCATCGATCAAGGCAAGCGATCGAGAAGTCTCGATCGGCAAACCAATCCAAAACGTTCAAGCCTACGTTCTGGATGCTCATTTACAACCCGTTGCGATCGGGGTTCCAGGAGAACTCTACATCGGTGGTGCAGGAGTGGCGAGAGGCTACCTCAATCGCCCAGATTTGACGGCTGAGAAATTCATTCCGAATCCATTTGCTCAACCTTTTACTCCCCAAGCTCAAACAGATACTGATACTTTTCCCTCTCTCTCTTCTCGGCTTTATAAAACGGGTGACCTCGTTCTTTACCGCTCAGATGGCAACCTTGAGTATCTGGGACGGATTGATGCTCAAGTCAAAATTCGGGGATTTCGCATTGAACTCGGAGAAATTGAAGCGGTACTGAGCCAGCACCCAGCCGTACGAGAGACGGTAGTCGTTGATCGTGAAATGGAGTCAGGAGACAAACGATTGGTTGCCTATGTTGTAACGGATGTCGTGACGGAATGGCAGCCTGCACCGTCCATCAGTGACCTGCGCCAGTTTTTGCAAGAAAAGTTGCCTAGCTATATGGTGCCTGTGGCTTTCGTCTTACTCAATGCCTTGCCGCTGACACCCAACGGAAAAGTCGATCGTCAAAGTCTCCCCGACCCAGATCTGTCTACCCCGGCATTAGACACTGTGTTCGTGGCTCCCCGAACTGCGATCGAAACGACATTCGCAGAGATCTGGACCCAAGTTTTGGGTGTGAAGCAGGTTGGAATTCACGATAACTTCTTTGAGTTAGGCGGGGATTCTATCCTGAGCATCCAGGTGGTTGCCAGAGCGAATCAAGCCTGTCTACAACTCACCCCGAAACAGATGTTTGAACATCAAACGATCGCTGAGTTGGCAGCCGTAACGATGACAAAACAGGGCGTACAGGTAGAGCAAGGATTGGTCACTGGCTCAGTCTTTCTGACCCCAATTCAGCACTGGTTTTTCGAGCAGAATTTGCCTGATCCACACCACTTTAACCAGGCAATGCTGCTACAAGTGCCATCCAATCTCAACCTTGATCAGGTAGAGCAAGCACTCCAGCGGTTGCTTGTCCACCATGATGCTCTGCGCCTGCGGTTTGAGCAAACCGAGTCAGGCTGGCAACAAATTCACGCAAGTCCTGATCCAGAAATGCTCCTGTTCCGTTGGAACTTCTCATCGCTAACAGAAGCAGAGCAGAAGACAGCTCTGGTGGCAGCAACAACTGAAATACAAACCAGTCTCACGCTTTCTAGTGGAGTCCTGATGCGAGCAGGCTTCTTTAACTTGGGTGAACATCAACCTGCCCGCCTACTCCTCGTCATTCACCATTTGGTTGTCGATGGTATTTCCTGGCGAATCTTGATCGAGGATTTGCAGTCTCTCTATCAGCAACTCAGCCAGGGTGAAGCGGTACAACTCCCCTCTAAAACGTTGTCGTTCAAGCAGTGGTCGCAAATGCTACGAGAATATTCCCGCTCAGATGCGCTACAGCAAGAAAAGGATTACTGGCTGACACAGCAGCCCTTTACGCCTCTACCCGTTGATTTTCCTAAAGGCGAAAATACGGTTGCTTCCGCTCATGAAATCGTGAGCACTCTGAGCTTTCAAGACACCCAAGCGTTACTCAAGGACGTGCCAAAAGCCTATCACACCGAAATCAACGATGTATTGCTCACGGCATTGGTGCAAGCATTTGCCCAATGGACGAATCAACGGACACTCCTCATCGATTTAGAAGGTCATGGACGAGAAGATATCGCTGCTCCTGTAAATGTGTCGCGCACGGTGGGCTGGTTTACGACGGTCTTTCCAGTCCACCTGAACCTTGCAGCGGCAGCGAATCCAGGGGATGCCTTGAAAACAATCAAAGAACAGCTCCGTAGCATTCCCAATCGTGGCATTGGCTATGGAGTATTGCGCTATTCCAGTGAAGACCAGGAATTCACTAAAACGCTAAGAACCCTTCCCCATGCTGAAGTGATTTTCAACTATTTGGGACAATTCGACCCAACTCTTGCAGGCTCCTCATTATTTCGCCTCGTGCAAGAGCCGAGTGGATCCACTCAAAGTTTGCGAGGTAAACGGAGTCATCTTCTGGAGATCAATGGATGGGTCACTGACGGGCAATTGCAACTGCGGTGGAGCTACAGTCAGGCGGTGCACCGCAGCTCGACGATCGAAGCATTAGCTCAGCGGCTTTTACAGTCCTTAGGATCGCTGATTTCCCATTGCCAATCTTCAGACACAGCAGGCTACACACCTTCTGATTTTTCGGAAGCAAACTTGAGTCAACAGGCTCTCGATCGATTCTTGGCAAAAATCAACTCCAGGAATTAAACGCCCTATGGAAACGCTGGCAAATAATATTCAAGACATCTACGAACTGACCCCCATCCAGAAAGGGATTCTCTTCCATAGCTTGTACGCTCCAGAAGTGGGACTCTACTTCATGCAAACTGGCTACACCGTGCAGGGCGATCTCAACATGCAAGCATTTGAACAAGCTTTGCAGCAATTAGCTCCTCGGCACACCATCTTACGCACCAGCTTCTATTGGGAAGAAGCAGACAAACCTCTTCAAGTGGTGCATCGGCAAGTCACAATCCCGTTAGAACAACGAGATTGGCGCAACCTTAACCCATTAGAGCAGCAAGAGCAATTAGAAACGTTTCTGAAGCGCGATCGCGAGCGAGGCTTTGATTTTTTGCAAGCCCCACTCTTGCGGATGACAATGATTCGTCTTGCAGACCAGGTTTACGAAATTATCCAGAGCGAACACCACCTGATTCTGGACGGCTGGTCAGGCTCGTTAGTGATGGGGGAAGTCATTCAACTCTATCAAGCGTTTTGTTACAGCCAGAATAGCCCTCTAGCAGCCAGTATTCCTTTCAAAACCTACATCTCCTGGTTGCGAAAGCAGGATTTATTGAAAGCCGAGGCTTATTGGCGACAGACGCTGCATTCCGTCAGAGCACCGACACCGCTCACCTATTTGGAGGGTGAAAACTTGTCTACCCTAGAAGAGCGGTACGACGAGCAACAAATCAAGCTAGAGGCAGCGACCACCGCCGCACTACAGTCTCTCGCTCGTCAACATCAGCTCACCCTGAATACCCTGTTTCAAGGAACCTGGGCGTTGCTCCTCAGCCGCTACAGTTGTCAAAGCCAGGTCACCTATGGGTGTTGTGTTTCGGGACGTCCAGTAGAATTAGAAGGCATTGAGTCAATGGTGGGGGTGTTCATCAATACCTTACCCGTTTGGGTCGATGTCAATCCTGATCAGGCTTTGCTGCCTTGGCTCAAGCAGCTTCAAGCTCAACAGGTAGAAATGCGTCAGTACGAGTACAGCCCATTGATTAATGTGCAAGGGTGGAGTCAAGTACCACGCGGAACTCCCTTGTTCGAGAGCATTCTGGTGTTTGAAAACTACCCTGTTCCTCAGTTGGTCAAACGTGGGGAAAACGATCTAGAGCTTCAGAAATCCACTGTATTTTACAAAACGAACTACCCGCTTACGATCGTTGGGTATCCCGGTTCAGAGTTAGTGCTGGGCATCAGTTACAATTGCCGCCGCTTTGATACTGCCACGATTACGGAAATCCTGAGGCATTTCGAGCTTGTGCTTCAAGGCATGATCGCAAACCCTGATGGGTGTTTAAAGGACTTGTCACTGCTAACGCCAACAGAACAGCAACAGAGTCGAATGTTGGAACAAGAGGTGACATTTAATTTTGCTGGGTGCTAAGCGCACACTCAACTGAGACGTTCAGACATGCTATTTGGGAGACATTAGAGAATAACTACCATGAATATCTTTGAACAGTATGAGTCAAATGTTAGGAGTTATTGCCGTAATTTCCCAGCCGTGTTTCATCGGGCGAAAGGATCAATAGTCTACTGTGAATCCGGGAAAGAATATATTGATTTTCTGGCTGGTGCAGGTGCCTTAAATTATGGGCATAACAATGACTACATTAAACAAAAGGTAATGTCCTATTTAGATGCGGATGCAATCACCCACGGGCTAGATTTACATACTGCTGCTAAAGAAAAGTTTTTAGCAACCTTCTCTGAAAACATCTTGATTCCAAGGCAATTAGATTATCGGATTCAATGTTGTGGTCCCACTGGAACCAATGCAGTTGAAGCTGCTTTGAAGTTGGCTAGAAAAGTCAAGAAACGAGCCGGAATTTTCTCGTTTATGGGAGCCTATCATGGGATGACACTAGGCAGCCTATCGGTAACTGGGAATACCACCATCCGCGCTGGAATGGGGGGTGCACCTCATTCTGTTACCTTTATGCCTTACCCCTATGGTTTCATGGATACGATCGATACGATCGAGTACATCGAAGCCGTCCTGAGTGATGTCAATTCTGGGATTGAGAAACCAGCCGCAATCATTTTTGAAAGTGTGCAAGCTGAAGGGGGAGTTGTTGTCGCTCCTATTGAATGGATGCAGAGGCTGAGGGCGTTATGCGATCGCTATGACATTCTACTCATTTGTGATGACATTCAAGTGGGTTGTGGCAGAACTGGCCCCTTCTTCTCCTTTGAAAGAGCTAACATTGTTCCTGATCTCGTTGTCTTGTCAAAATCGATTAGCGGTTATGGATTTCCGATGTCATTGTTATTGATTAAGCCAGAGTTAGATCTTTGGGAACCGGGTGAGCATACGGGAACGTTTAGAGGATACCAGCTTGCCTTTGTGGGAGGAACAGCAGCGCTAGAGTATCGAGAAGTAATCGAACTTGAGAAAGATGTCAGCATTAAAGAAGCTTACTTAAAGACATTTTTAGAAGAGAAGATTGCTTCCATCAGTACGAAGATAGAGATTCGAGGAATTGGCTTGATCTGGGGCATTGATCTTGAGAATTTTGGTGGTGCTAGTTTGGCTCAAAGAGTTGCTTCACGCTGTTTTGAGTTGGGATTAATCGTCGAACGTGTGGGCAGAAAGGATGCCGTCCTCAAACTTCTACCACCATTAACGATTGAGATGTCAGTCTTACAAACAGGCTGTTCGATCTTGCAGCAAGCGTTTAATGATTGTTGATCTTGGCGATTTGATTGACGTGATTTGTAGTTTTGTGAGTGGGTTCTATAGACATGAAAACAATGATGAAAATTCTTGATTCAGATACGACTTCTGAAAACTTGCTCCATCACAGAATCTACTGGCTCAATCAACTGTCTGGAGAACGATCAGAGACAGGTATTCTCACAGATTACCTGAGGGCTGAGCGATATAGTGGTAAAAACAGACTCGTGCAGTTTACTTTGCCAGAAAATTTATCTCAAGCAATCATTCAATGTTGCTCAAAATCCTACTTTTCTATCTATTTATTATTGCTCTCTGCATTTGGGGGTTTGCTGAAAAAATACACTCATCTTAATAATTTCATAGTGGGTGTGCCATTTTATAGTCCAATCAAGAGTTATGAAGCTTTAACGAACCAAACTGATAATGGAACTATACCTTTACGTTTTGAGATAGAAGATTACCTAGAATTCAAAGATTTTCTACTGCATATGAAAGATACTGCGATCCAGGCATATACCCATCAGCAATATCCCTTCAATGAACTGTTTGATATATTGAGAATATCACAGCGACAGAATCGCTGTTCTATTTATGACAGCGTTGTTTTACTTGAAAATATTCATCATCATCCCGTTGCTCTCAGCAATGATTTGACGATTTCTTGGTGCGTAAATGGAAATACGATCACAGGCAAGATTGAATACAGTGAATCGCTGTTTAGAGAGGAAACGATCGAGTCACTAGCTAGACACTATATCAATGTGATTAAATGCGCGATCGCAAATCCGAATGTTAAAATCTCTGAGATTTCTCTGTTAGAAGCAGATGAGAAACATCAGTTACTAGAGAAATTTAACAGTAATACTAAATCATATCCCGTTGATCAGACTCTTCAGAGTTTATTTGAAGAACAGGTTCAGCAAACCCCAAGTCGTGTTGCTGCTATTCATCAAGGTGATCGATTCACCTATCAAGAATTGAATGCGAAAGCCAACAAGCTAGCTAGGTTATTGCGCGATTTAAGAATTGGAAATAATGATTTCATTGGTATTTTTCAAGAGCGTAGCTTGAATTTTCTGCAATCGATTCTAGCTATCTTGAAGGCGGGTGCAGCTTATGTGCCAATCGATAGTACGTATCCAGTAGAGCGAATCCAATACATGCTGTCAAATAGCGAAGTGAAAGTTCTTTTGACGGATTCTTCATGTTTCAAGCGTTTGATTGATCATCTGGAGCAGTATCCACATTTGCAATATGTGATCTGTTTAGATGCGATCGCTAGCGATCAAACAGACACTCAACCAACTGAGATCAATCTGTACTCTCGATCCAATTTTAGCCAGTACTCAAAGGAGAATCCTAGCCTCTTCAACAGCAGCATTGACCGAGCTTATATGCTTTACACGTCAGGCTCAACCGGATCACCGAAGGGTGCAATCATTCGTCATGATGGTGCAATTAATCATATTTATGCTCAGTTCGATGCACTGAGGTTGAATCAAGAGCTGTGTTTTCTCCAAAGTGCTCCAGCTTCATCTGATATATCGGTTTGGCAATTTCTAGCTCCCCTGTTAATCGGTGGACGCACCGTCATCGTCGATACAGAAACAGTTTGTCATCCAGAAAAATTATTCCAAGTGATTCAAGCTGAAAAACTGACCCTCGTAGAACTGGTTCCAATTGTCTTGAAAGGACTGATTGACTACATTTCCAACCTAACGCCTCAACAGCGATCGCTGCCTGACTTGCAGTGGATGATGGTGACTGGGGAAGACGTTTCAGTCAATCTGGTGAATCAATGGCTGAGTCTCTATCCATCCATTCCAGTGGTGAATGCTTACGGTCCTACAGAAGCGGCTGACGACATCACGCAATTTGTCATTGAAACACCCTTGCCAGAAAGTCAGAGATCGGTTCCCATTGGGAAACCATTAGCAAACCTAAATTTATATGTGCTAGACGCGAAGATGCAGTTAGTCCCCATCGGTGTTCCTGGAGAAATCTGTGTCTCTGGAATTGGGGTGGGAGATGGGTATTGGCAGAATGACGAGAAAACGAATCTTAGCTTTATTCTGAATCCGTTTCCTGATGCTAAACAGCCTGCGACCCAAAGAAATTTAATTTATAAAACCGGAGACCTAGGACGGTGGCTACCAGATGGCACAATTGAGTATCTAGGACGCATGGATCATCAGGTGAAGATTCGCGGCTTCCGAATTGAACTTGGAGAAATTGAAGCAGCCCTCAGCGACCACCCAACCATTAAAGAAGCCATTGTGGTTGCCAAGAAAGCCCAATCCGGGGACAAATACCTCGTTGCCTATGTTGTTCCCTCTACAGAAAAACCCATAGAAAAACCCACAGAAAGCCATACTGCCAGTCATGAACTGCGTGACTTTCTCCAAGCAAGGCTACCCGACTTCATGGTGCCCTCCGCCTTCGTTCCCATAGATCGTCTACCCTTAACCCCCAGCGGGAAAGTCGATCGCAATGCACTACCCGAACCAGCAACAAAATCGCTCTTGTCATCCAGTGCTTATCGGGCAACAACGCCAGTTGAAGAAGTCCTCATTGGGATCTGGTCAACGGTGCTGGGCTGCGATCGCATAGGCATCTATGACAACTTCTTTGAGCTAGGCGGTCACTCGCTATTAGCAACGCTCATTATCTCCCAAGTCCGGCAAGTATTTCAGCTAGAAGTACCGCTGCGCCGTCTATTCGAGTTCCCCACGATTGCCCAATTTGCTGTTGCTATTGAAACTGCTGCCCAACCAGGCTTAGAAGCCCCTCCCATCGAACGGCATCCTCATGAAGGAACATTACCTTTATCCTTCGCTCAACAACGCATGTGGTTTTTGGCTCAGCTAGAACCAGAGAGTCCCTTTTACAACCTGCCAACAGCGGTTCATCTCCAGGGGAAACTTAATCAAAGCGCTCTGGAACAGACCTTCAACGAAATTCTTCGTCGTCACGAAGTGCTGCGGACGAAGGTTGAGACTGTGGCAGATTCGCCTGTTGCTATTCTTTCCTCTCTAACAGCACTCCTAATTGAACAGGTTGATCTAAGTGATTTGCCCCAAAATCAACAAAATGCTGAAGTTCAACGGTTGATTGCTACTGAGGCACAACAGCCCTTTGACCTGACTTGCGACTTGCTGCTACGGGTAAAGCTGTTGCAGCTTGGGCAGTTGGATCAGATCTTATTGCTTACCTTGCATCACATTGCGGCTGACGGCTGGTCAATTGGTATTCTGGTGCAGGAGATAGCAGCGCTGTACCAGGCATTCTGTAACAGACAGCCCTCTCCCTTGCCACTACTGCCCATTCAGTATGCCGACTTCGCGGCTTGGCAGCACCAGTGGTTACAAGGAGAAGTGCTGCAAACTCAACTCTCTTACTGGCGTGAGCAACTCACAGATGCGCCAGCGGTATTAGAGTTACCTATGGATTATCCACGTCCGGCGATCCAGAGCTACCAGGGCACGGTTCATTCCTTTGAGATCTCATCAGAGTTATCTCGATCGCTCCATCAACTTGCTCAGCAATCAGGCTGCACCTTATTCATGACCTTGCTGGCAGCCTTTGCTATCCTCCTAGGACGCTACAGCAATTGTGAGGACATTGTGGTAGGCACACCCATTGCCAACCGCAACCATACAGAAATCGAGAATTTGATTGGCTTGTTTGTCAATACGCTGGTCATGCGAACCGATCTCTCAGGCAACCCCAGTGTTGAAGAGTTGCTAACACGGGTGCGAGACGTTGCGCTGGGGGCTTATGCTCACCAGGATCTGCCCTTTGAGCAGTTAGTCGAGGCACTTCAGCCGCAGCGATCGCTGAGTCACACCCCGCTGTTTCAGGTGATGTTTATCTTGCAAAATGCCCCACTACCTGAGGTTGAGTTGCCAGGGTTGAGTTTGAATGCCCTGGAGAGTGACAGTGGCACAACCCAGTTTGACCTGACGCTGTCGATGCAAGAAACGCCTCAGGGTCTGATTGGCAAACTGGAGTACAACTGTGATTTATTTGAGCCAAGTACGATTGCCCGCATGGCAGGGCATTTTCAAACGGTGCTAGCAGCGATCGTGGCTCGTCCCCAGCAGCGAATCGCTGAACTGCCTCTGCTGACAACCATCGAGCAGCAGCAGTTTTTGCAGTGGAATCAGACAGATGCAGCGTATCCCCAGGATCAATGTATTCATCACCTGTTTGAAACGCAAGTCCAGCTTACCCCTGATGCGATCGCCGTTGAGTTTGCAGATCAACAGCTCAGCTACCGAGAATTAGACGTTCGAGCAAATCAACTGGCGCATGTTCTGCAAGCGCGGGGAGTCAGACCAGGGGTGCTTGTGGGGATTTACGTTGATCGCTCTATTGAGATGCTGATTGGTCTGTTAGCCATCCTTAAAGCCGGGGGAGCATATGTTCCTCTCGATCCGACTTATCCCGCTGATCGGCTGGAATGGATGTTGCAAGACGCTCAGGTATTGTTGCTGTTAACCCAGGAACATTTGAAAACTAGACTCCCGCTTCATTCAGTTCCCTTAATTTATCTTGATCCCAACGAGTACCTTCTAGACTTGACTGCACTAAACACTGATGCAAGAGAGACTGCTCTGATGCCACCTGTCAGTGGTGTAACGTCTGACAATTTGGCCTATGTCATCTACACCTCTGGCTCCACAGGCAAACCCAAAGGTGTGCAAGTGTTACACAGCAGTGTGGTTAACTTCTTGACTTCTATGCAGCGTCAGCCTGGATTGAGTTCTACTGATACGCTGCTAG
>JAHHGS010000057.1 GCA_019359715.1 Aphanocapsa sp. GSE-SYN-MK-11-07L
AGTTCATCCGAGAGCGCCTGGATTTAACCCCCCATTTCCTGTCGATTTTCTCCCCTGCCAGGGGTTGCTTTTAAGAGGGTGCCGAAGTTCTGACTCAAGGTGCCGAAGTTCTGTCTTTCAGCAGTTCGTAGATGGGGACTCCCTACCGAAACATGGTGAAAAACCCATAGGGTGGAAGTCTTCAGGCAGACGAGTCAAGCGCGGTTTGTTCAGGACGGCTTTGAACTGGTACATCAACGCAGATTGTAACGGTGCTGCAAACTGTCTCGCAAAAGTAGCGACGATACTTGGACTCGATCTAAGTGGAGTCAGTAGGGGTGCTTTGACTGCGCCTTTAAGAGTCCGTATATGGGCTTCTTCAGAATCCCCGTCTCTTTAGAGCGGGGAGTGTCAACATAGGTGAATTGCAAACTCTAGAAACGTAAGCGAAACTCCAGCAGCCCAACTGCTTCGCCAGTTACATCAACGGAGGTGGTTAACCGGAGCTGATCAGTCAACTGGTAGCCAAGGTTGAATTGAGTTGGCTCTTGAGGCGCTGTCAGAATCTGCATCGCTGAAATCGAAAACCGCTCAGTGATATCAAAACCAACCTCTGCTCCTAAACCTAAAACGGAGCCATTGCTGAGATTAGGTCGATTCCGATTCGTCGGAATCAAAGCTGGAAACAGGCGAAAATTGACCCGGTTGTTCAACACATTGTCAATCATCGATTGGAAATTGTTCAAAAACGCAGAGCCAGCGATGTTCGCCAACACCAAAGAGGCGTCCTGCTGGCTTTGGCCCAGCGTAAACCCACCTCCGAGTAAAGCTAAGATTTCCTCGTCACTGCGGCTAGGTATACTGCTGAGTTCAACCCCATTTTTAAAGTTGCTCTCTAACTGGCTGGCCCGCCCGGTGACTCTGGCACTCACCCGCACAGAAGTCAGCGATCCGAGGGAGGTTGCTGAAATCGCCTCAAATTCATTTAAGCGATTTGTCCGCCCAGATGAAACCTCGGTGACGGTTGTAATCAGATTCAGATCTAGCTCTGGGTCTAGCCCCTGAGTGGGCGTAAAGCGAGCCACGTTGGTTTTACCCGGTGCAAGCCGAAATCGGCTAGTGAACAGGTTGATTTGACCATCCCGGAAAGCTACTTCTCCCTCCGGTTGGAGATTGTCTAGGGTGCCGTTGATCGTCAGCTTACCGGCAGTTAGGAATCGGATGACTGGCGGACGAATTACCTGCACGTTCTCTGCCAAAACGAGTTGCAGGTTCTGAAAGCCAATATTGGGCCGTGATAGCTCTTGGGCGCTCCCGATCGCAGTCCCAACCGCTGATTCAGTGGATGCCGTCTCCGCTTCCTCGTCTGAGGGCAGCAAAATTTGACCATTGCTGAGTTGGATGGTGCCGGTCAGATCAGGCTTTAGGGCTGTTCCAATCAAAATTAAGTTACCGCTGACGCCGCCCCGATAGACATTATCAAGGGTAAGCTGAGTTTGGTTAAAGCCAACCGTAAAGGGAGTCTGGCTGTCAGGATCGCTGGTGGCCAGCGGCTGGGCTAGGGGCAGCACCCCCGCCGCCAACACTTGCCCATTGCCAAGATTGCCGCTTAAGCCTTCTACTCGCAGGCGATCGCCATTAAAACCAAGTGAACCCGTGACGCCTGTTAGAGATTCTCCCAGGGCTTGGGAGCTGAGGGTAGCATTTTGCAGCGTCACCAGCCCATCAATTGTCGGTTGATCTAAGGTGCCAGTCACCGACAGGTTCATTGCTCCTTGCCCGCTCACCCAAGCCACCTGATCGGTGAACAGGTTAATTAAAGATAAACCCTCGTCTTTGACTTGCATCACAAGCTGGAGTCGATTGTCCGTCGGCTCTTTGGTTGCAAAGGGGAGCTTATAGGGCAAGCTGCCCGTCACCAGCAGCGGTTCTGGGTCTTGCAGCACCGCCCGCCCATTGAAGGCTAACCGAGCATTGCTGTAGTTAAAACTGGCGATCGCGCTTTGCAGCGGCTTTTGATTGAGAGTGGCATTGGCCAGGCTGAGTTCCCCTTGCAGTTGTGGGTTGGCCAAACTGCCCGTTAAGGTGGCATTGCCGTTCAGCTTGCCCCCAACATCAATCGACGGCAGCGCCAAAAACTGTTGAATCGCCTCCAGCGGGAAGTTCTGGACAATCAGATTCCCCCTGGCCTGTTGTTCGCCTAAACTGCCGACAAAGGTGGCTTGCCCATCGGCAAATTGGAGACTAAACGGATTCAGGTTGAGAACGCCTCGGTTTAAGTTACCGCTGGCAATGAGCCGCTGAATTTTATACCGCCCCCAGGTTGCTCGTTCGGATTTGAAATCAAACCGACCGCTAGCCCCAGCTTGAACTGAGCCAGCGATATCTGCCCGCCCCGTAAACGTCCCGCTCAAATCCTCTATCCCCGGCAAGGGACGCAGCTTTTGCTGCCGATCAAACTCTTGGGCTAAGATGACCTGAATTTCTGACAGTCGCCGAATTTGGTTGATCAGGGGGGCATTTGGTTCGCCAACCGCCACGGGTCGGACATCGGCAGCCGTGCCATAAACTGGGCCAGCCTGCCCTGGGGGTGTACCTGACAAAGCTGTGACAATATCTGCTACATCTTCCAACCGACCGTTTTCAGCGATAAACTGAGCCGTGTATTGGGGGTTGTCTCCCAGACTGGTACGGGCGCTAAACAGATAGCGACCATCCCCCTTTAGTAATTCACCATTGCTGATGCTGGCAATCCCGTTGGCAAAACTGACATTGGCAGCTAGGCGATCGCCAATCACATTGCTGATCCCCGGCCGAGTCACGGTCAGACTGCCAATCAGGCTCTGGCGGTCAAGGTCAACCGTAAAGGTGCCATCGGCAATGCCAGACACCGGCCCGACGTTGGGTTGGGGCGGGCGGATGTTGAGAGCCAGCAGCGGGAATTGCTCGACATTCACCCGCAGCAGGTCGCCTTCGGTGCGGCCAATAATTTTGGACTGGTCACGAATCACCGCAAACGAGCGGGGGCGGAAGCTGGCTCCCACGTCCAGGCTGATCCGATCGCTGCCCCCGGCCAATTGCAGCTTGACTCCCCGCTGCATGCCATAGTCGAGGCTGCCCGTCAGGGTAGGGGCAAAGGCATAGTCGTTGATTGCCAAACCATAGGTTTGCAGGTTGCCAACCAAATTGGCGGCAGTCGGTGTCCCCGTTAGTCGCCCTTGAAAATCGGCTCTGCCCTGAACGGCAATATTGGATGGCAAATCTAACCCCAAAGCTTGCAGGGCGTAGTCTTTGGCCGCAACTTGTAGGTCTAATCCAGTGATCGCAGGCTGCGGGCGAAAACGAGCAAAAATAAACCCGCTGGCGACTAGCCCTTCGGCCACAGCTTCCTGAACGCGAATTTTTTTACCGTCCCAAGCGACTTGAGCAGTTAGGGGCGTTCGTAAATTGGCGATCCCTTCGGTAAAAGTAAGATTACCAGCTGCTCGAACTTGCTCCGGGCTGACATCAGCCAGTTTGCCCAAAAGGGTAATTTGCCCCTTTAACCGCCCCCGCAGTTCTGGATTAAAGGGTCTGAGGGCAACTCCATCGGTGAGAGCCGTCAGTTGCCAGCGCCCTTGCTCAATTACGCCATTCGAGCGGACAATCCCATCTTCAACCTGGCTGATCACGTTCTGGAGCAGAATTTGACCATTGCTGAGCAACAGATTGCCGGTGGTTGGGTAGACGGCTTGGGGAGCTTGGAATTGAGCTGCGGCTTTTAGGTTATTGACCAGTCCAGAAACCTGGACTTGGGCCGCCAAGTTGCCAAGTTGAACCGTCGGCTGATTGCCGTAGAGGCGAGCGATCGCCGCCGCTGGCACCTCTGTTGCTGTCAAGTTAGCCACAACTGGCCCGCCGAAGGTATAGCGCCCTTGCCCACTAATTACACCGCCGACAGCCGGTAATGCTCGCAGGGCGGTCACTTGAGCTTGCGATGCATTGGCTCGAAAGCGGCCAAACACCTGCCGGAGCGCAATCCGATCCACCTGCACTGGGCCTTGACTGAGCAGGGTGCCCGTCAATTGCGGCTGCGCGATCGCCCCAGTGATCCGAATATCTTCGACTTGGACTCGCCCGGAAACTGGAACCGGCAATTTTAGCTTAAAGTCTTTCAGGGTGGGAGCCAGGTCAACGGTGGGGAGGGTGGCGGTCAGATTGTACCCGCGCTCTAGATCAACCGTGCCCCGCATCCGCAGCGGCACGGAACCAATTAGGCCCCGCACTCCTTCCAGGGTAGCGGTTGAATTCTGCACGCTCAACCGACCCCTAAAATTACGCAGGGGTTGCCCTAAAGCCGCCACCTTTGCCCCCAAATTGCTCAGTTCAGCGCTGCCATCGATCTCTGGAGTTTGGTTGGGGCGGAGCCGGAGCTTAAAATTACTGTCGATCGCCCCGCTGGTAATCCGCACGGGTGATGAGCCAGTTCGACCGCGCCCTCCCGTCGGCGAAACTTGAGCTGAGGTCAGCACACTATTAAACAACTGGGCCGAGAGTTGCCGAGTCCGCAAAGAGGCATTCAAGCGCTGGTCTAGCCGCTGCCATTCCCCCTGGAGGTTAAAGTTACCGCCAACCGCCACGCCTCCTTTGAGGTCAAAGCTGACCCGTTCGGCTTGCCCCGTCAGATCCAGCCTGCCGCCCACGTTTTGCAACGTCTGGGGGGCAGCTCCGAAGGGGACAATCTCTGCTTCAGCTTCCTGAAATCGGACGGTTCGCAGGTTGGTTTGCAACGCCCCTGGCGGTTGGGGAATGAACTTTGCCTTAAACCATTGCCCATCGGCAGCTTGGGCGGCGTAGAGCTTGGGTTGCTTCAGCGTCAGATCTAGATTCAGGGTGCGGCTAAAAATTAAATCCCAGACGTTAAAGCCAGCCACGACTCCTGAAACTTTAGCTGAGCTGCGATCGCTTTCACCTTTGATCTGCCCAGCCACCGCTGGGATCGCCGACTCCCCAAATTCAATGCTAGAGAGCGTTACCCGCTCTACTTTACCGACTTGCACCGGGCGATCGAGGGTTTTGCTAAAACTGTCCGACAGGCTGGGGGCCAGTTCATTATTTAAATACACCCACAGCCGCCAGCTTGCCCCGGCTGTCACAGCCAGCAGCGCCAGCAGCGTGCCAATAACTGGACGGCTCAGCAGGAATAGACTCAGTCGTCTACTGCCGGTGGGCGGTTCGCTCGAACCGGGAGAATTTGCCATTACCTCAACACCTCTACACCAAATCGCCTCTCGCCTCAGCCCGTGAACTGCTGTTATGCAAGTTCTAGTGGGCCAGTTTTTCGCTTCGCAATCAATTTCAAGACAGCATCTCCCTTACTCCCAAACTGCATACATACAATTCGTGTGGGTTTGTTTGGTTATGCAGGGCTTACTCGGTTGATTTAGCCAAACGCCAGCAGACTCAGGTGAACGCTATCAAAGCCAGAGCAACCAATCTCAGGGAAAATTCTTGGCGATCGCAGGTCTCACACAGTTCCAGCCTAGACTTACCCCATCTTTCGGTAAAATCTGGCTCAACATTTCACTTCGACGGAACCCACGCTTTGATCGATTATGGCGTAAATCAACCTAGATTGACCTAAGCGGCTCAGACCAAGCTTTACAGAGCCAGTAAACCTGAGCGCACGATGATTTCAGGTCACTTCGGGCGTACCAAAGTCAATTTTGTTGCGAAAACAAGTTCAAAAATTAGCATCTTTGAGATCGTTCTTGCAGCCCGTGCTTTGTGCTTGTTCATAAAGCGCTTGTTCAAAAAGGATGGGCTCTTTCTGCTCACTTTTGCACCGCTAATACCAGAAAAATGGCAGGGAAGTAAGTTCAGCCTCTCCTTGAATTTGCGATCGCACATCTTTGAATTCAATCCGCTTATTGACCTGAAATAACAACATCTTTAAAACCTAGAATTCAAGGATTTTTCCTTGAGTTTTAACCAGAATTTATGGTTTGAAATGTTATTATTCAGTCGGAATTGAGCCTGAAGTTAAAGAAGAGTTAAGGAAACTATAAGCGCAAGTTAATCAGCGCTTATCGGTTTCTAAAACCGCAACTTTTGTACTCCATTAAGAGTCACAAAAATGTTCTTTGCTTAAGCAATTACTCATCAACCAAGCAATTGTTTCATCTGTGATATTCAACAGGATCAATTTATGACCATTCTGAGTTCTGATAGTTTTGCCGGAATTGCTAATACTTTTGATTCCAGCAATCCCAGCGGTGAATTGAAGAAAGTAGGTGGATTAACAAGCGAAAACGGAGCAGAAATTCCAGCCTTTGACCCCAGCAGCGATCGCCTGTTTGTGGTTGCTGGGTCAACCGTCGAAATTTATAGTGTTAGCAGCACAGGCGAACTGAGCCTGAATGGGAGCCTGCTGCCCGGATTTACAGCCCCGGCTGAAGCTGAAATTATTCCTAACAGTGTGGCGGTTAAAAATGGCGTGGTTGCGGTTGCCTATGCCGTTCGCAATGCTGAAACAGATGCTCAACTGGCTGGACGAGTTAGTTTTTACCAGACAGATGGTACTTTCTTAACCTCAGTCGAAGTTGGCTACTTGCCGGACATGCTTACCTTCACGCCCGATGGCAAAAAAATTCTAGTGGCGAATGAAGGCGAACCGAATAGCTATGGCGAGGCAGAGTCCTTTGACCCAGAAGGCTCCGTCAGCATTATTGATCTTTCTAGTGGGGTAGATCAGGCAACAGTTAAAACGGCATCCTTTACTAGTTTCAATGACCAGATCAATGATCTCAAAGCAGCGGGAGTGCGGATTACAGGCCCTGGGGCAACTGTAGCTCAGGATGTAGAGCCAGAATACATTGCGATTGCTTCAGATGGATTAACGGCGCAGATTACGCTTCAGGAGAATAATGCGATCGCCGTTTTGGATCTGGCTAGCGACACCATCACTGACATTCTGCCCTTGGGGACAAAGGATCATAGTCTGAGTGGAAACGGGCTGGATGCCAGCGATCGCGATTCCGACACTAGTGAGGGCGAGATTAATATTCAAAATTGGCCGGTGTTGGGGCTATATCAGCCAGATGCGATCGCCAGCTTTGCGGTGAACGGGCAGACCTACTACATTACCGCCAATGAAGGCGATAGCCGTGATTACACTGGCTTTACGGATGAAGTCCGGGTGGGTGATGACGGCTATCTGCTTGACCCGACCCGATTTCCAAACGGAGCGGAGCTGAAGGACGAGGGCAAGTTGGGCCGGTTAACTGTCTCTAGCGTCACGGGTGACACGGATGGCGATGGCGACATTGACCAGATTCAAGCCTTTGGGGCCCGTTCTTTTTCAATCTGGGACAGCAGCGGCCAGCAGGTGTTTGACAGTGGCGATCGGCTAGAGCAAATTACGGCAACCCAAGTACCGAGCATTTTTAACTCCGATGGCAGCTTGACCGAGCCTGAGTTTGACACCCGCAGCGACAACAAAGGCCCAGAGCCAGAGGGCGTGGCGATCGGAGTAGTGAACAATCGCACCTATGCGTTTATTGGTTCAGAGCGGACTGGCGATCTGTTCGTCTACGACGTGACTGATCCGACTAGCCCCAGTTTTGTTGAATACGTCAATGCGCCAGAGGATATTAGCCCAGAAGGCTTAACGTTCATTGCTGGTGCTGATAGTCCAACGGTCAAACCTTTAGTCGTGAGCGCCAACGAAGAAAGCAATACAGTGGCGGTATTTGAATTCACGCCGCCTGTCCGAATTGCTGATATTCAGGGAGCTAGCCACAGGTCGCCCTTGCTGGGTCAGACCGTTAGCGATATTTTGGGGATTGTGACTGCGGTTGATGCCAATGGTTTCTACCTGCAAGATCCAAACCCCGACAGCGATGATGCCACTTCCGATGGCATTTTTGTCTTCACCAGCAGCGCCCCGACAGTCAAGACGGGCGATGCTGTGAATGTCAGCGGTACGGTCAGCGAGTTTACTCCCGGTGGAGCCAGCACCAATAACCTATCGATCACTCAAATTGGTGGCAGTCCAACCGTGACGATTCTTTCTAGCGGCAATGACTTGCCGGAGGCGATCAAGCTCGGTCAGGGCGGCCGGGTTGCCCCGACCCAAATCATTGACAATGACAACTTTACTGCCTTTGACCCTGAGCAGGATGGGATTGATTTTTACGAGTCTTTAGAAGGAATGCGGGTGACGGTGCAAGATGCCGTCGCCGTCAGCGGCACCAGCCAATTTGGAGAAATTTTTGTCGTTGCCGATCAGGGTGCAGAGGCAACGGGACTGAGCGATCGCGGCACCGTGAACATTAGCCCGACCGATTTCAACCCAGAGCGGATTCAAATTGATGATGATTCTACCCTCAGTCCTGACTTAAACGGTGACGAGAGTGGTCAAATACTAACCGTAAATGTCGGCGATCGGCTCGGCAATGTGACCGGAGTGGTCAGCTACAACTTTGGCAACTACGAAGTCCAGTTTACGGAAGACTTTTCGACGACCGCTGGTGGGCTGGAACCAGAGAAAACATCGATTACACCCGACAGTGACAAGCTGACCGTGGCTAGCTATAACGTCCTCAATCTTGACCCCAATGAGCAGGATGGCGATACCGATATTGCAAATGGGCGGTTTGCGACGATCGCCAGCCAGATTGTCAATCGGCTCAACAGCCCAGACATTATTGGCTTGCAAGAAATTCAAGACAACAGCGGCAGTGCGGATGACGGCATCACCAGTGCGGATGGGACTTTGCAGACCTTGATTGACGCGATCGCTGCTGCCGGTGGGCCGATCTATAAATTTGTCGATAACACTTTTATTGGCAATAACACCAGCGGCGGCCAACCCAGCGGCAACATTCGGACTGCCTTTCTTTACAATAGCGATCGGGTCAGCCTTGACCTGGATTCTGTTACCTCGATCGCAGCGGCTGACCAGCAAACCAACGAAGATAATCCCTTTTTTGATAGCCGACTCCCTCTGGCTGCTACGTTTAGCTTTAATGGTGAAGCTGTCACGGTGGTCAATAATCATTGGTCATCCAAGGGTGGCAGCAGTCCATTATTTGGCGTCAACCAACCCTCGGTCGGCGATGAAGCGAATGGGAATGGGCAGGAAGATCCGACGATTAATGGTTCTTTGACTCAACGACAAGCTCAAGCTCAAGCGGTCAATACCTTTGTCGATGGACTCCAAACCTCAGATCCAGATGCGAAAGTGGTTGTGCTGGGAGACTTGAATGAATTCGAGTTTATTTCGCCCTTGGAGACTGTGGCTGGGGGCAGCACGCCTAGGCTGACGAATCTGACCAACACCCTGCCGGAAAATGAGCGCTACAGCTATGTGTTTGAAGGTAACTCACAATCTTTAGATCATATTTTGGTCAGCAATAACTTGGCAGAAGAAGCCAAATTTGATGTCGTTCACGTCAATTCAGAATTTGCCGAAACCAACGAGCGGGCCTCCGATCATGACCCACTGGTAGCGAGTTTAGAGATTGGGGCGGCAGAGCCAACCACCTTCACGCTCGAACTGCTGCATTTCTCAGATCAAGAAGCCGGGATTCCGGCTCTGGAAGATGCGCCACGCCTCTCGGCTGTCCTGAATGCGCTCAAAAATCAAGACTTGGGTGACGATGCCGAACCGGATAATACCCTCGTGCTTTCCTCCGGTGACGCTTATATTCCGGGGGCTTTCCTGAATGCCAGTCAGGCAGCTTTTGGCGGGGCCGGTCGGGCGGATATTTTGATTCAGAACGAGCTGGGCGTGCAGGCGATCTCCTTTGGCAACCACGAGTTTGACCAAGGCACAGGTTTGGTGGCCGGTCTGCTTCAGCCTGGGGAGGCGACGGAAACTACTCCTGCCTATCCAGGAACGGCTTTTCCCTACCTGAGCGGCAATATCGACTTTTCAACTGACCCAAGTCTGGCTCCGTTGGTGACGGCGGATGGGCAGGAAGCCAGTACGATCGCTGGCAAAATTGCCGCCAGTACTGTGATCACAATCAACGGTGAGAAGATTGGGGTGGTGGGAGCCACGACGCCCACCCTGCGCAGCATTTCTAGCCCTGGCAGCGTGGGGATTAGCCCTAGTCCTTTCAGTGGTAATCCAACCGATGCCGAGTTAGACGCACTGGCAGCGGTGATTCAAGCCGATGTGGATGCGCTGTTAGCCGCCAACACTGATATTGATAAAGTGATTCTGCTCTCGCACATGCAGCAGATTGCGATCGAAAAGGAGTTGGCAACTCGGCTCAAGAACGTAGATATCATTATGGCCGGCGGTTCTAACACTCGGCTGCTGGACGACAATGATGTGCTGCGGGCTGGCGATGCCAAGCAAGGCGATTATCCTTTCTTTACCACCGATCAGGATGGCAAATCGATCGCCGTTGTCAACACGGATGGCAATTACAAGTACGTTGGTCGGTTAGCGATCGAGTTTGACGGCAGCGGCAATCTCATTCCCACTAGCTACGACGCAGAGGTGAGTGGAGCCTACGCGACGGACGCTGCTGGAGTCGCCGCTCTTGACGCTCAAGACCTAGTTGATCCAGAAATTAAAGCAATTACCGATCAACTCAAAACCGTTGTCGCCGAGCAGGATGGGGAGATTTTTGGCCGCACCGATGTTTTCCTAAACGGCACCCGCAGCGATGTCCGGACTCAAGAGACTAACTTGGGCAACCTGACGGCGGATGCAAACCTGGAGATTGGTCAATCCGTCGATGACACGGTGCTAGTCTCAATTAAAAACGGTGGCGGTATCCGAGACAACATCGGCTTTGTGACTTTTCCAACCGGGTCGAACGATCCCGATGACCTGCTAAAACTGCCGCCGCAGGCTAATCCACTGGCCGGCAAAGAAGAAGGAGATATCTCGCAGTTAGATATTACCAACTCGCTGCGGTTTAATAATGGTTTATCCCTTGTTACCCTGACCGCCGATCAACTCCTGCAAGTGGTGGAACACAGTGTGGCTGGCACCGAAACTGGCGCCACTCCCGGCCAGTTTGCCCAAGTCAGCGGTCTCAAGTTCAGCTTTGATGCCAGCCGCCCGGCCGGCGATCGCATCCTTTCCCTCGCAATCGTAGATGACAAGGGAGCGGTGATTGAAGAAATTGCCAAAGATGGAGCAGTGACAGGCAGCGGCGATCGCACCTTTCGGATCATTACCCTCAACTTCCTGGCCAGCGGCGGAGATGGCTATCCTTTCCCTGACTTTTTAGCCGAGAATCCAACCCGCTTTAACCGAGTTGATTTACTCGGTGAAGATGCAAATGGCAATGGCAGTTTGGACGACAGTGAAGACCTGAACCAGAACGGCGTGTTGGATGGGGCGATCGCTGAGCCTGGAACTGGAACTG
Organism: Aphanocapsa sp. GSE-SYN-MK-11-07L; assembly: GCA_019359715.1. Taxonomy (GTDB): domain Bacteria; phylum Cyanobacteriota; class Cyanobacteriia; order Thermosynechococcales; family Thermosynechococcaceae; genus JAHHGS01. The sequence goes on from JAHHGS010000057.1 coordinate 11,352, forward strand.
CTGACTTCGCTGATTTCGGCTCAGAGCAGGATGCCTTGGCAGAATACTTAGCCGAGAATTTTCCTGATCAATCACAGCCCTACACAACCACCGATACTGATCCAGCCGAGGACGAGCGGATTCAAAATCTGGCTTTCCGCGAAGACTCTGTGTTTGAGACGATTGGTAATCAGAATTTGCAAGGCGGCCCAGGCATCGATACCCTCTTGGGTGCAACTGGAAATGATACTCTGACTGGCGCGAAAGCGGATGATCTTCTGACGGGTGGCGGCGGACTAGATACCTTTGTCTTCAATTTGGGAGACAACACCGATACGATCGCAGATTTTGACGGACTGGGGACGGGCAGCAATCCTTCGGCTAGCACTAAAGCTGAAGTTGATACGCTAAGGTTCAATGGGGCTGGGTTGACGGCCCAAAATATGATCCTGACTCAGAAGGGTGCTGACCTCGAAATCAGCTTTGAGGGTGTGACAGACACTAAAGTTGTACTGTCAGATTTTGCGCTTGCAGATCTAGATAATTTGCCGTCTGGTCTGGGTAATATTTTGTTTGATGGTCAAACTACCATTCAAGACAGTTTTGATGTCTTCGATGCCGACTCCACCCGCAGCGCCGTCTTTAACAGCAACTCTGTTACCTTCCTGAACCAACTCAACAACAATACGAGGGGACGCGATCGCTCGAATGATGTGATCAATGCTCAGGCAGGTAATGACACGATTAGCGGTCTCAGCGGCGATGACCTCCTGCGCGGTGAAGCTGGCAACGACAGCCTGCAAGGCGGACTGGGTAAAGATATTCTCCTGGGCGGTGACGGTAACGACATTTTGGTCGGTGGAGCCGGGTATGACACGCTGACGGGTGGATCGACTCAAGATCAATTTTCCTTCTCGACCGGAACCAGGTTTAACTCGGCTGATTTAGGAACTGATTTGATCACTGATTTCAGCCGTGCTACAGGTAATACTGACAAGATTGTCCTCAGTCGCAGTACCTTTAATGCCGGAACGACGTTTGCCAGCGTCAATTCAGACACTTTGGCTGCCACAAATCAGGCATTGATTACCTTTAGCACAGCAACCGGTAAGTTGTTCTACAACCAGAATGGCAATACGTCTGGGTTTGGCACAGGTGGACAGTTCGCTACCCTCAGCGGCATCAATGGAACAGAGATCAGTGAAACCAATACTCTTCTAGCAACTGATTTTATGATCATTGCTTAGGATCGTGGATTAAATAAGATCCGGAATTACATCACTTGTGGCTTGGCAGTGTAATTCCATTGCGGTAGATAATCATCAAATACGATCTCCATCGTTTGCTTAAACTCCTCAGTGACTTTACGA
>JAHHGS010000058.1 GCA_019359715.1 Aphanocapsa sp. GSE-SYN-MK-11-07L
TTGACGATGCGGACGGCCTCCGCTTTCTGCTCGTCTGTAAATAGCCTGCGGGGTTTTTGTGTCATGTGAACTTTCTCCTGAGTTGACGACTCTTGGGAATTGTCCACTTTTTCGGGGCAAGGTCAGAAGTCCCTCTCGATCCATAAAAGAGATCAAGGCGGCGGTGCTCTTATCCCAGGCTTGAGGGTCAATCCTAGGGTTATAGTGGCGATCGCCTTGAGTGCGTCGCTGGAACTCAGCGTAAAAAGCAGCATCCTGACCAGCTTGTCCTTGCTCAAACAAGCTCCAAAATTCCTGTTTAGAGAGACTGCTGTATTGCTCATGGCTAGACATAAAATTCACCCTTGGTGAACTACTGTAAGGGTTCTCCGTTATCTCTGCCCTCACGGTAGATAAATCGCTCAATAATAGTATCGAGTCGTTCGATCAGAGCATCTTGGCGGGCAATCCGGGCTTGATGCTCTCGAATGCGATCGTCTTGGGCTTCAATCACAGCGGTACTGGCATTGATAAACCGTTCCGTAATGTTGCTGAGTCGGTCAAGTTTGGCATCCAGGATCAGCGATCGCTGCTCTGATGCTTGTCGATCTGCTTCACTAGCTAAAACGAACTGGCTTAACTGCTCCTCAGTCCGCCGCTGTGTTGCCTGAGTCTGGCGATTAAATTCCAGTTGAGCTATGAAAGCAGCTTGAATTTCTTCTGGAGTCATTACTTCACCTCCCGATCCTTGCTCAGCAATTCCCGCTGGGCGGCTTCGGTAATGACACGCCGTAACCACTCAGAACGGTTAGGCAGCGATCGCACCAGAGCATCTGTTTCTTTTGATAAAGCAACAGACACGGGCAACCTAGCTAAGCTATCTGGTTGTGGTTTAAACCGAGTCTCAAAATCTCTACGCATAACACACTACTCTTAGTTAACACCATCTTATAATACGGGGTGTCAAGCTAATTTGATGCATTGGCACAGAGATGGCATCAGATGACAAATTCAAAGGAATAGGTTCTAGGAAAATTGAGCAAGTTAGAGCAGAAACCTTCTCTCTGTAAGGTCTCTAGTATTAAAACTGGATAAAATAGTGAGCATAAATTTCCCCATATCATTAGATGGCGATGTGATGAGAACATTCATCAGTGCGACAGCCGTAGTGCTATCGATTATTTCTTTTTGGTTCTCTCGTATGTCGTGGCTTCAGGCAAATCGCCCAATCATCTCAGCAATGGCTAATCATTAGCCACTATTAGATCACAACGGAGAGGGTGAGATTCGAACTCACGGAACCTTTCGGTTCACTCGATTTCAAGTCGAGCGCATTCGACCACTCTGCCACCTCTCCAGACTTGAGGCTATTTTGCCGATATGCAATAGCGCAGCTCTAAAATTTTAACTCAGATAGGAGCACCAATCACTCCAGCTCCCGGCATAGAGCTTTCCGCTGGGAATGCCTGCCGCCGCTAGGGCGAACAAATTAACGCAGGCGGTCACGCCAGAGCCACAGTAAACAAGAATCTGGTCTGCGTTGGAAATCTTTGACCAGTGAGCTTGGAGTTCTGTGGACGATCGCAGCTTGCCGTTCGCATCCGTTACATCTTGCCAGCAATAGTTAACCGCCCCTGGAATGTGCCCGGCGATGGGGTCAATTGGCTCTTGTTCACCTCGGTAGCGATCGCCTTCCCGTGAGTCAACCAGAACAATACTGGGTTGATTTTTAGTCGCCTTGACCGTGGCAATCTCTACCACCTGATTGGGGTCAAGCTTAGGCACAAAATTGCCGGGGCGTTTAGCCGGAAGCGCTTGCGTTAGCGGATAACCTGCTGCCAAATAGGCCGTCAAGCCACCATCAAGCACTGCCCCCCGATCGTGTCCCAGCCAGCGCAGTAACCACCACAGACGGGCCGCAAAGGCCAATTGAGCGTCATCGTAGGCTACGACTAAGGTTTTTTCCGTTACTCCGATCTGCGATAGCTTAGTCGCAAAGCCGGTGGGATCAGGCAAGGGATGCCGTCCACCATGCTTAGCCACCGGACTCGACAAATCCTGATTTAAGTCCAAATAGTAAGCCCCCGGAATATGTCCAGCCTGATATTGCTTGCGACCCAACTGGGAGTCATTCAAAGCAAACCGACAATCAACAATCACCAATTCTGGATCTTGGCGGTGCTGCTCTAGCCACTGGGGGGAAACGGCGATCGCGGTCATAGGACTCCTGAGAAGAAGCTGAAATCAAATGATCTAGCATTAATCCTAGTGCCTCAGCCAGTCGGTTATGAAAAAGTCCAATTTGTAGCCGCCGAAGAACAGCAGCTAGCCAAGCTGATCCAACTTGCGATCGCGGGCTTTAAAGTCTGCGATCGGACAAGTAGATCTTCAAGCCTGGAGCGTTTACAACTCACTCAAAAGCGCCATAGATAGACTTAAGGCTAAACATTTGAATTTTATTGCTTGCCAGCCAACAAAAAGCAACTGTTGGGAAGTCAGACGGCTTAAAATACTGAAACGTTCAACCCTAGAAACGCAAGAGAGATTATGGCAGTTAAAAAAGGAGACTTTGTTCGCCTGGTGCAGGAAAGTTTTACAGACAGCGTTGAGGCGTTAGCCAGCGACCCCCGCTTGCCTCCCTACGTTTTTGAAGGAAAAGGAGTGATTGTAGACCTGCGGGGAGACTATGCCCAGGTCAAGTTTCCCGTCCCGACCCCCAACATCTGGCTACGGCTAGATCAATTGGCTGTGGTCTAAAAGCTTTAGTTATCAGCCAAACTAAGACCAATCCCGCGGTTAAGACTCTTGTCGATTACGCAGGATTCTTTGATGGGCTTGCAGTAGAAGCTGCTGGCCTTCTACTCGTTTGCGTTGACCTTTGAGGGCTTCATTTAAGAAGTGGCAGTTCTGCTGCTCTGACTCTCGCTCAACTCCGACTAGCAGACACTCATACTCGCTGCAACTTTTCAGCTTTTGCTCTAGCTCCGCTACAACTTGCTGCTGCGATCGCAGTTCATCTTCTTGCTCATTCACAAAATGAGACATCACTTCTAGGCCTTGGCGAAGCGTCTCGATAATAATTTCTAGTTCCGCCAAAGGCATTTGCTTCAGTGCTGGCACATCAACTAGATCTTCCAGATCTCCATCAAAGGGCTGACTGCCAAACCCATCATTTTGTTGAATGGGTTGCCCTTTGAGGTTGAGTAACGCCAGGATCAGCGAGGTGACATGGTCAAGATTACTTTGAGAGCTTGCATGTTGATTAATAATGCTCTGATGGAAATAAAGCAGGTGTTCGAGCTGAGCTAAATCGGTGTTACTCAGATCGATCTGCTGCATGTCCAAAAAGTCAGCATCCCCATCGCTGCTAACTTTTTTGAGCAATTTGCCCAGATAGTAGCGATTGGTTGGAGAGAGTTGATCAAAAGAGGCTTTCATGGTGAAGATGGGCAGGAGCGCAATCAGGCTAAGTACTTCTATGTTCCTAAGTGTTCCCGCTTTAAAGGCTCAATCGCACAACGGCTCAAGTTAATTTTGTAGCAGGCAATACATTAGACTGCCGCATGAATCCTGAACAGCTTCTAAATTCCATTTCAGGAAGCGCTAGCGGGCGATCAGGCTTTCTAGCGAACTTTTCGGTCAGAGAATAGCCCCAGCAGTGGGCCTAAAATGGCCCCAAACACAAACCCACCGGCATGGGCCCAGTAGGCAATCCCACCCCCCTGCATGCCAATATTTGCCGGTGCGCCTAAGCTGGCTGCGCCGTAGAAAGTCTGCTGGACAAACCAAAAGCCTAAGAAAAATACGGCTGGAATTTGGAAAGGAGCAATAAAGAAGCCAAGGGGAACTAAAGTTAAAACTCTCGCTTGCGGAAACCGCAGAATGTAAGCTCCCATGACGCCAGCGATCGCCCCACTCGCGCCTAGCGATGGTACCAGCGAAGTGGAGCTAAAAAACCACTGGCTCAAGCCCGCCAAGACTCCACAGCCGAGGTAAAAAATCAAAAATCGAATGTGGCCAAGCCGATCTTCGACGTTATTGCCAAAAATCCATAGAAAGAGCATGTTGCCGCCAATGTGCAAAAAGCCACCATGCAAAAACTGAGACGTAATTAGCGTGATCCACACCGGGAAAGGCAGCCCCGTCGGTTCGCCAATAAAACTGGCGGTGAGTCTAGCCGGTACAACTGCCCAAACCTGAAAGAAGGCTTCTAAATTTTTGCCCAAGCTGAGTTCATAAATAAATGCCACCAGATTGATCGCAATCAGCGAGTAGGTGACATAAGCAACGGTTTGGGTCGGATTATCATCGCGGATCGGAACCACAGTGGACTTACCTCAGATATTTAAACTTTTACTACCCTAGCTTGGGTCAAACAAAACTTTTTAGCATTGCATGGAGGGAATATTTTTAGCCTTAAAAGCTCGAATGCAGAAACATCTCTCCAATCAGCACCACTAATTTAGCTAGTTCGGCGGGAATCCCCACACCATATCATTTGCAGATTGGTGTGGGATGAAAGCCAGGTTTGTTGAGGTGGGATGGTTGACCCCTTCGGCCCGGCTCAGGGGCCAGATTCCAAATGGCCCCTGAGCTGGGCCGAAGGGGACAGGAAGACCATCACCGCCGAGACAAACAATCTTCGATATAATCGACTTACATTTTGAACAAGACTAGTGGCAACTTTCTGTCCCGACACAAACGTACAGCTTGCTGGTGAACAGTGCGGCGGATAGGAAATGCAAAAGACAAACATTTTAATCAACAGTTGGCGGGAGGACTATCTCGCGAACTCTAAACAAATTGCCTGTGGATGGGATTTGATCGGGGTCTGTAGGGCAGCCTACGGCTAGACACTACCAGTTGAAGCAGGAACTTCCCAAGATGCCGGGGTAAACAGGGGTTTATCCGTGAGGTGGGAAGCCCGCGCTGTACCTGTACTCAGATCAGTGGCGGGAGGATGTCACCGGCCATCTGGAGCTAATTTTAAGGACGCCCCCAGGAATCTGCTTCACACTTGAGCAAACGATCAAGAATGGCGATCGCAGATTGATTGCCCGATTGTCTCACCTGCTGCTCTAGTCCAACATTTTCTAGCTCTACTGCCAAGCGAGTCAGATAGGCTTGCTCCACTTCGTCTAACTTTTGCTCGTCAATTGGACTGAGATTTTCAGCTAAGGACTGGCCAAGCCGAAAGCTAAATTTAGCGCTGAGCCGCTCAATCACATGGCGCTGTTCGGGGCGGGCGGTTTTGAGCAAGTTAGCGATCGGCTGGACAAGAATCTGCTCCTGGAACTGCGGGCTAGACTGCCGCTGGAGCCAAGCTTCTGAGGTCGAAATTGGCAAATCAGTCGTTTGTTCTTCGACTTTTGCGAAGGCGTGAGCTTCGGCGTAGGCGACTCTGCCATCCTGGTTATAGTCAGCCGAGGCAACGGACTGACCCAAGCGATCGCGCCCGCTGAGTCCGGCATAAAAACTAGAACTGTAGTCCTGATAGTCCGCTTCGTTCACTTCTGGAGTGCAGCCAACCGAAGGCTCAGTTTTAATCGTGGCAAAAAAACCGCAGCGAGTTTGGAGGGCAATTCCCTGCTTGGGATCGCCGCCCTTGTAAATCAAGTTAGCAAAGGAACCAGAGTAACACTGAGACATCATCGTGACGAAAGGCGTTTCCGATGGTAGGCGATCGAGCAGGCGGCTCAACTGCTGCACGCTCATCTGTTGATCGCCCCATAGATAAATGCCATTGTTGTCGGTGTTGTTCTGATTAAAGTGGCCGTGGCCGGTGAAGTAGAAAAAGATCGGAATCCCCGGATATTGGGTGAGTTGTTGGAGCGATCGCCGCAAATTAGCTGGAGTTGATGCCCCTTGCAGATTGGGAATTTGGGGGACTTTGAATTTTTCCTCACCCTGCGGATCTAAATAACGGACTGTCGCCTGCCCACTATTGCCGTTGGCAAAAAAGATCGGAGCGACCGTAGGGTTGTAGCGCATTGCCTGCAAAGTGCGCTGAAAGTAGAGCATATTTTTTTCCAGCGCAATCTCGTTGTAGGAAGCTGCCCCTCCACCGCCAAAAGCCAAAAAGCTTTGAGGTTGCTCAGTTCGGCAGGAATGAACCAGATTCGCCTGTTCTCGATCTTGGTGAGCTTGCAGTTCTCGCACAAACAGCACCGTCAAGCTGGCGGTGCTGCACAGCAGGAAACACAGCAGCGATCGCTTCAGCATTATCCGTTAACCCATCTTTTTGGTGAACACCGATCATTCCCAATCTCAGTCGAGTAGACCAAATTTCCCGGACAGAGGATAGACCTGACTGAGATTTGCTAGACCCTCTTCGATTCTCGTTGATTCCGTAGGGATTATCCGGGCTGAATGGCAACTAGGATTTGCCCAGCGGTGACAGTCTGGCCTTTTTGGCAAAATATCTCGGCGATCGCCCCATTCACTTCGGCGGTGATCGCAATTTCCATTTTCATTGCCTCTAGAATCAATAGCCGATCGCCCTCAGCCACAACATCGCCTGGATTTACCAACACCTGCCAGACATTGGCCGACAGGTGAGCCACAACTGCTTCTGTACCAGGGGGCAAGGTGATTTCTGGCAGATCAGCATTGACCATTTCTAAGGCTGCTTCGGCTTCCAGCTCACCAGCAACAGCCCAGCGATCGCGCTCAGTTTCAAAGGCAGCTTGCTGATTAGCTTTAAAGGCAGTAATGGCGCTGGCATTAGCCTCTAGGAACTGGTTGTATTGCCGGAGGCTAAAGGTGGTTTCTTCAATTTGGAGCTTGAATTTGCCTTCTAAAAACGCTTCCCGCAGCCGCAGTAACTCTGACCCAGAGACTGGGTAAAAGCGAATTTGGTCGAAAAAGCGGAGCAGCCAGGGCTGCTGAAAATCGGTGGTTTGCTTAAACCGATTCCACATTTGGACTGTTCGCCCGACGAACTGATAGCCGCCGGGGCCCTCCATGCCGTAGACGCACAGATAAGCACCGCCAATTCCGACCGCATTTTCGGGCGTCCACGTCCGAGCGGGATTGTACTTGGTTGTGACCAACCGATGGCGCGGGTCGAGCGGCGTGGCCACAGGCGCGCCCAAATAAACATCGCCCAAGCCCATCACCAAGTAGCTGGCATTAAAAACAATTTCTTTTACCTGTTCAATGCTGTTTAGTCCATTGATCCGGCGAATGAATTCAATATTGCTGGGGCACCAGGGCGCATCCTTCCGCACCGACTGGATGTATTTTTGGATTGCCAGTTGGGTGGCTTCGTCGTCCCAAGACAGCGGTAAATGGACAATCCGGGTCGGCACTTCAAGCCCAACAATTGAGGGCAGTTCATGCTCGGCCGTAATCAGTGCCGCCAGCAAAGCAGCCTGAGAAACGACTCGGCTGTCGTAGTGCACTTGCAGCGATCGCATCCCCGGCGTCAGGTCTAAAATGCCAGGGATGTGATGATCGAGCAGCCAATGCTTGAGGGCGTGGGCACAAAACCGCAGATTCAGATCCAGCACCAGCGGCCCATATTCGACCAGGATATACTTGTCGCCCGCCTGCCGATAGGTAATGGAAATCCCGTGATCATCAGGGATGATATGCAGGATCGGAGAACCGAGTTCAACGGGCTGACTTTCAGGCTCGGTTGAAACGCTTGTTTGCTGCGATGCTGGACTCTGCCCCCTAAATCCCCCAATTCTGGGGGACTTTGAGAGGTTCAAAAGCCCCCCAGAATTGGGGGGGTGGGGGGCAGCCAAAGGATTTAAACCAGACTCTAAGCCAGCAATTTCTTGATCTTGAGCCAGCTCTTGGGCTAAGGCTTGCTCGAAGCTAAGGGGATGAAAGCGCACCGTGTCGCCGGGTTTGAGTTGACCAATTTTCCACAGCTCGGACTGGGCGATCGTGGCGGGGCAAACAAACCCGCCCAGACTTGGCCCGTCTAAGCCCAAAATTACCGGCATATCGCCAGTGAAGTCGATCGTCCCGATCGCGTAGGCGTTGTCATGAATATTAGAAGGGTGCAGCCCCGCTTCGCCGCCATCTTGGCGGGCCCATTTGGGTTTGGGGCCAATCAGCCGAATGCCAGTCCGGGTAGAATTGTAGTGAATCTGCCAGTCCGTGGCAAAAAATGTCTGAATGTCTTCGTCCGTGAAGAAATCCGGCGCACCGTGGGGGCCATAGAGAACGCCAATTTGCCAGGAATTGGTATAGGTCGGAATCAATTCGGCAGGTAGGGAGTACGGTTGCTCTAATCCACCCGGTTGATTGAGTTTGAGCACATCTCCCGCTCGTAGAGTGCGTCCGGCATGACCGCCAAATTTACCCAGTACAAAGGTCGATTTACTCCCTAAATAATCGGGGATATCAAAGCCATGCTTGACGGCTAAATAGGTGCGCTGCCCTGCTCCCTGAATCCCTTTCAGCTTTAACGTACTACCTGCTTTGACAGCGATCGCTCTCCAAAATGGCACAGGCTCTTTATTCAGCGTGGCCTGCATGGCCGCCCCGGTCAGGGCAATTACAGTATCCGCATTGAAGCGCAAAGTCGGGCCAGTTACAGTGAATTCTAGACCAGCTAGCGATTCTGGATTACCCACCAATCGATTGGCCAACCGAAACGCCAAGTGATCCATCGGCCCAGAGGGAGGCACACCAACATCCCAATAGCCAACCCGCCCCGGATAGTCTTGGACTGTGCTGTAGGTGCCGCCATCTAGAACGTCGATCGTGCGGGGAGCGTAGTGAAAAGCAGTTAAGAAGCGGGTGCTCAGGTCAGCCTGGCCAAACCGAGGGTCATCCAGAATTTGGTGCAAATAGTCCAGGTTAGTTTCAATCCCGTCAATCCGGCTGGTTGCCAGAGCCGTTTTGAGTTGGGCGATCGCCCCTGCCCTGTCATCAGCATGAATAATCAATTTAGCCAATAGCGGGTCATAGTAGGGGGTGACTTCTGTGCCGGTTTCAATCCAGGCATCACAGCGCACATTGTCTGGAAAGCTAACCTGATGCAGCGTCCCAGAGCTGGGCTGGAAATCTTTGCCTGGGTCTTCAGCGTAAATCCGGGCTTGAATCGAGTGTCCTTGGGACTGAGCGTGGAACTGAGTCAGGGAAAACAAGTCTCCCGATGCCAGCTTGACCATCCACTCAACCAAATCGACTCGATGGGTGGCTTCTGTAACGCCATGCTCGACCTGGAGGCGAGTATTCACTTCTAGGAAGTAAAACTGCTCCGCTTCCACGTCGTAGACAAACTCAACCGTCCCGGCGGATTGATAATTAACGGCTTGACCCAACCGAATAGCCGCTGCCTGGAGGTCTTGGCAGAGGCGATCTCTAATCCCAGGGGCTGGAGTTTCTTCAATCACCTTCTGGTTGCGGCGCTGAATAGAGCAATCCCGTTCTCCCAAGGCGACCACATTGCCTTGGCCATCGCCAAAAATTTGCACTTCAATGTGGCGGGCGGTTTGAATGTATTTTTCCAGAAACACGCCGCTTTGCTTGAAGTTGCTTTGGCTCAGCCGCTGGACTTTCTCAAAGGCACCTGCCAGTTCTGTTTCACTCTGGCAAACCTGCAAGCCAATCCCACCGCCACCAGCCGTGCTTTTAAGCATAATTGGGTAAGTAATCGCTGCTGCCGCTGTTTTTGCGGCGGCTAGGCTCTCTAGCAAAGGCGTACCGGGAACGAGCGGCACCTGATTTGCCTCGGCTAGTTCCCGTGCCGTGTGCTTGAGTCCAAACTCACGCAACTGGCTGGGTGTGGGGCCGATAAAAGCAATGTTGGCTGCTGCACAGGCTTCGGCAAATTCAGCGTTCTCGCTCAAAAAGCCGTAGCCCGGATGAATTGCTTCCGCGCCAGTTTCTCTAGCAATTTTCAGGATGCGATCGGCTTTCAGGTAGCTTTCTGCCACGGCGGCTGGCCCGACGCAAACCGCTTCCGTCGCCATTAGCACGTGCTTAGCATGAGCATCCGGTTCCGAGAAGACCGCTACCGAAGCAATTCCCAGGCGATCGAGGGTGCGAATAACTCGGCAGGCAATTTCCCCCCGATTGGCAATCAAAACCTTGTTGAACATACTGGTACTTGCAGTTGGAATGGTCTTAAACGTTCTACCCAATTTGATCTGCTGCTGAGATCGAGCGACTTTCATTTGCAACGCTCAGCCATCCTGCGATCGCATCCTGCAAGTTAGCCACGACCTCCTCCATCGTTTCTCCTTCAGTCAGACAGCCCAGCAGGGCTGGTACTTCTGCCCAGTATCCTCCCTCTTCGGCAGGATGAATAATTGCTTTGATTGTCATGAATTTTTCCCCATCCATAATGATTGAAGAATACTTTCACAGCCCATAAAAATCTTCATCCAGAATTTGTTCAACTGAGAAAGGGCAAGTCAGAGGATACTCGCTTTCTGCTGGGATTTTTACTCCAAATTTGGCTAATTTGGCTTCCTTAATCGCCAACCGGCGGGCATCGGCATAGGCTTTCTCCAACGCTTCCAGCAGAAAACTGTTCAGAGATGGCGTATCGGCCAAGTTGTCGAGCACACGCTGACGATGTTCGATCGCTGAACTGTACCAACTCGCTTGCATTGAGTCGGGCACGTTATTTTGCACCTTTAATTTGAGTAAATGCGCTAATAAAATTTTGAGATTGCTCTTCAGCGCATTCTTTTCAGACTTCCCCAAATCCGTCAGTTCCTCGATTAAATGCTCAGTATCTAACGATTCAAATTCACGCTTTTTTAACTGCTCAATAGTTTGCTCAATCCAAACTTGCAGGTCGCGATCGTAGAGTGTGTTAGCCATGTTCACGTAGCTCCAAGCAATCAGCTTTTCTCTCTGTTTAGTCTAGTCCTCGGACCAATCTTGGCTGTGTTGATGTTCTTGGGGTTGAACCAAGATTAATTCACCCCTAATCCTGATTCAACCTTTAGCACTGTCAAACCAATCAGGCAGCATCCCAAATAATCAACCGAATGGGGGTTGGATTGTAGGCATTACAGGGATTGTTGATTTGAGGACAGTTAGAAATTGCCACCAGAGCATTCATCTCAGCTCGGAGATCGACAATGCTGCCAGGGGCAGAAATCCCATCGACAATTTCCAGGGTGCCGTCCTCAGACACTGGCACATTCATAAAAAAGTTGATGTTGCTGACCATATCGCGTTTGCCCAAACCATAGGGAGCTAGAGCGGTGAGGAAATTTTCGACGCAGGCGTGCTGAAACTTTTTGTCCAGCCCAAACCGGACTGAATTGCTCTCGCAGCTACAGGCTCCACCAGAGGTATCATGTCGCCCACAGGTATCGTTAAGAATGGTCATAATTGCTCGACCATCGTTGGAAATCAGCTTGCTGTCGGTGGTTAGATAAATATTCTGTTGAGCCAGAGTTGTGTCTTGGGCGCTGTAGCGCTCGGCTGGATCATCGGCGTTGTAAACCAAAAAATCAACGGCTTGATTGCCTCCCAAATCTTCAATCCGCAGAATTTGCCCTTTTTTAACAACGTGTGACCAAGGATGACGAGCCGGTAACACCTCGTCATAAATTGCTGTACTGGGATCAAGCATACGTTCAACGGTTAGACTCATGATTCAGTTCTCCTAAATAGCAGTTGAGCTGGTCAATAAATAATTTCCTGGCGGAATGATTTTTCAGAGCAAGCAGCCAAAATTACTGGGCGAATAGAGCATCAGTGTTGACAAAGCCGCGCACTGCTTCTGGATTGGCAGTCCGGCAGAGGTCATCGGGTGCAGGCGCGGGTGAATCCCAAACTTGGACTTTAATCGGTTTAGGGGCAAAGACGGGGCTGGGATGCATGACGTGGGGGCAGTTCGAGAGAATCACCAGCACGTTCATCTCGGCCCGCAGGTCGATAAAACTGCCTGGTTTTTCGCTGCCTTCCACAAACGTCATCTTGCCGTCAGTCCCGACAGCTATGCGGGTAAATAAGTTGATGTTGGGCATGATGTCTTTTTTACCCAACCCGCGACGAGTGAGTGCTTTTAGGAAATGATCGCGGGAATTGAGCCAGAAATCACCGCCTTCGTACTTGGCAGCGTTGCTGGCGGCACTGCTACAGCCGCCCAACAGGTCATGATAGCTAGAAGTGTCTTCGGTGATTGAAAACAATATCCGCCCCATGTCGGAGTAAATCACCATCCCTTTTTTGAGAAAAGCATTGAACTGAATTTTGGAAGTGTCAGCCACATTCAGCCGCTCGATCGCGTTATCTGCGTTGTAGCAGACCATGGCCACCCCCTGGGAGCCTTCTAGGTCAGTCACCCGCAGCGTATTGCCGCGCTGGATTACACCTGACCAGTAGTTTCCGCCCGGAATTACTTCTTCTAGCCGCACCAAGCTGGCATTCAGGGCAGTGTTAATCGATGATTGCACCATAACTCCTCCAGAGAGATATCAATAATAGACTTGTTGCTTTATAAAAACGTTAGAAACAATGAATAAATTGAGTTCCCTCACTTAGGGATTAAGCAACCTCTAAGTAGAAGTTCCACAGCCCTGCTGCTGTCAACATCAAATGGTCGTCA
>JAHHGS010000059.1 GCA_019359715.1 Aphanocapsa sp. GSE-SYN-MK-11-07L
ATCACCATTTGCTGGAGCGATTTATTTGCAACTTAGACCTAGAACCAAGTCAAATTAAATCCCATCCCAACTACTCAACCCTTTGCAACTACGCTACGATTGCCGCCTAAAACTGTCCGGAGTATTGGTCCATACAAGATCAATATAATCTTGCTTACGAGAGGTACTTTGAGCTAACAGATTTGGATATTAACGTAGTACTTTGTGTTTAGGATTAAGCTGATTACTCCCTGAAACTGAAATTTCAGCACTAATAAATTCTACGGCGCTTCGTTTTTGTAAATTGCTTAACTGGCATCCAACTTATGGATGATGACATTGGGGAGCAAATCCATCAAGAGTAGTAGGGTATATAGCTCTATATATTTCTTCTAGTCGAGATGTCCCTCAAAACCAAGCCATGTCGGATGCAACAGCCTGCGATCGCTAGCCTAGTGCGAGAACTGCGCTCGACAATGCAGCTTTCTCAGGAAAAATTTGCCGACGAATTAGGGATGACCTTTGCCACGATTAACCGCTGGGAAAATGGTCATGCGACGCCTTCTCCGCTAGCGCTCAAGCAAATTGAGACGCTGCTGAACCAGTTGTCGCAGTCCGCCGATGCGACTTTACGACAGCGCAGCCAAACCCTTCAAGGAAAATATTTTCCGAATCGGGAGCTAAACGCATGAAAGCTGCGGCAAGAACTCAAAAAAATCCCTGGCTGCACTATGGTTTAGCAACTTTCAGTGTGGCTTTGGCGCTTGCCCTAACGCTACTGCTTTCACCGTGGCTTTACCCGACCGTAACGCCCCTGTTTTTTGTCGCAGTATTGGTGAGTGCTTGGCTAGGCGGCTGGGAGGCTGGCTTGCTGGCCACCGTTCTATCTGTGCTGGCAATCAATTACTCCTTCATTGAGCCATTGTATTCGTTACAAGTTGGTGATGATAGCAGTTTTGTGCGGCTAAGCACGTTCTTAATTGCAGCCGGATTCATCAGTTGGCTGACGCATTCACGGCGAGCGGCACTAGAACAGGCTAAAGTCAACTACCAAGCTTTGAAAGAAACACTAGAGCGAGAAGGAACGGCGCAGGCTGAAAGTAGACAGGCTGAAGCGAATTTGCGTGAATCAGAGGAAAAATATCGGACTTTATTTGATGCGATCGATGAGGGATTCTGCATTATTGATATCATTTTTGACCCTGAGTCAAGGCCAATTGATTATCGCTTCGTGCAGACCAATCCAGCCTTTATTAGACTGACTGGATTGCCCCAAAATACCCTGGGCAAGACGGCGCGTCAGTTGGTGCCTGACCTGGAAGAATTTTGGTTTGAAACCTACGGCCAGGTGGCGCTGACGGGTGAAGCCGTCCGGTTTGAGAATAAGTCCGAACCCATGAACCGCTGGTTTGATGTTTATGCCTCACGGGTGGGCGATGCCAGTAGCCGCCGGGTGGCCGTTGTGTTCAATAACATCAGCGATCGCAAACAGTCAGAAGCAGCTTTGCAGCGGGCCGCCAATTTCAGCGCTTTTTGTGTCTCTCTAGCCGATGCCCTCCGCCCGCTGGCTGACCCGGTGGAGGTTCAGGCGATCGCTAGCCGTGTGCTGGGCGAATACCTCGGTGCCAATCGCGTCGTTTACTTTGAGGTGCAAGGCGATAATTACGTCGTTGAGCGCGATTATGTCAATGGTGCCAGCCCACTTGTGGGCAACTATCCGGTTGATTCCTTCGGGCCAAAGCTGCTGGCGGCCTACCGTAGCGGTTGTGCTGTGTCTGTGGCTGATGTAGGAGCCGATCGCAACCTGTCTCCGGCTCAGCGCTTAGCCTACGCTGCGGTTCAGATTGGCGCTTACATTGGCATCCCGCTGGTCAAGGGCGGTCAGTTGATTGCTGGCTTAGCCGTTCACACAGCAAAACCACGAGCTTGGACAACCGACGAGGTGGCCCTAGCAGAAGAAGTTGCTGAGCGAACTTGGGCAGCAGTCGAACAGGCCCGCGCCGAAGCAGCTCTGCGCGAGTCAGAATCACAGTTGAAATTAGCCTCAGAGTCAGCCAAATTAGGCCTATGGTTTTGGAATTTGGAAACTGACACTCTAACCTGGACGGAACAGTGTAAAGCCCTGTTTGGTTTACCTGCCGACGCAGATATGTCCTACGAGATTTTCCTGGCCGCGCTGCACCCCGATGATCGCCAGCCCACCCAGGCAGCGGTGATGCAATCGATCAATGATCACCTAGACTACAACATTGAATATCGCACCTGCTGGCCAGATCACACATTGCATTGGATTGCGGCCAAAGGTTCCTGCACCTACGACCCAACCGGCCAACCAATCCGGATGATGGGGGTGGCGCTGGATATCAGCGATCGCAAACAGGCTGAAGCAGAACGGGAGCAGCTTTTAGAACGGGAGCAAGCGGCCCGGGAAGCGGCCGAGCAAGCGAATCGGATTAAGGATGAATTTCTGGCGGTGCTCTCCCACGAACTGCGATCGCCGCTCAACCCGATTTTAGGCTGGTCAAAGCTGCTGCAAAAGGGCAAATTGGACGCAGCCAAGACCAAGCAAGCCCTGGCGACGATTGAGCGCAATGCCCAACTGCAAGCGGAGCTAATTGATGATCTGTTAGACGTGGCCCGGATTTTGCGCGGAAAGCTATCGCTAACCGTGAGTGCGGTCAACTTAACGACAACAATTCACTCGGCGATCGAAACCGTCCGTTTAGCGGCCGAAGCCAAATCAATTACGATTAAGCCCCATCTTGAGTCTGAACTTGGCAGCGTGGCCGGCGATCCAACTCGCTTGCAGCAAGTGGTCTGGAATTTGCTCTCGAATGCGGTTAAATTTACCCCGGCTGGCGGTTTGGTTGAGGTGCATTTGGAGCAAGTTGAACAGCAAGTCCAATTCACCGTGACTGACAATGGCAAAGGGATTGGGCCGGAATTTTTACCCCATGTGTTTGACTACTTTCGGCAAGCCGATAGTACAACCACGCGCAAGTTTGGCGGCTTAGGTCTAGGGCTGGCGATCGTCCGTCAGATCGTCGAACTGCACGGCGGTACGATTTGGGCAGAGAGCCAAGGCGAAGGTTTAGGGGCCCGCTTCACGGTGCAACTGCCGCTAATGCCGACTCAAGCAGCGGTCAATTTAGAGTCTGAGACTGCTGCGACGCTCAATTTAAACGGAATTCAGGTTTTGGTTGTGGATGATGAAGCCGACTCGCGCGAGTTTATTGCCTTTGTGGTTGAGCAAGCTGGAGCCACGGTGAAAACCGCTGCTGCTGCGGCAGAGGCGATCGCGATCTTAAGATTAGGCCAATTCGATATCCTGCTGAGTGATATTGGGATGCCAGAACTGGACGGCTATGCCTTGATCCAGCAGGTCAGAGGGTTGCCGCTGGAGCAAAATCGGCAAATTAAGGCGATCGCCCTCACGGCCTACGCCGGAGATTTCAATCAAGAGCAAGCCCTAGCAGCCGGATTTCAAAAGCATCTGAGCAAACCTGTGGAACCAGAGGGATTGGTGAGAGCGATCGCTGAGCTGAGCAAACAGAATACATTGAAGTAATCTTCCCGTTGAGACTGAAAAACAACATTGAGGTTAAACCTATGTCTGTGCCCACCGAGTCTATATCTTCCCAAACCACCAGTCCTGAGGTAATCTTTCCTCCAGGCAATTTATGGAGCGATGAACCCCCCTTGGAATCCGATTTACATCGAGAGCAAATTGATTTACTCATTCGCTTGCTCAAGTGGTGGTGGCAAGAGCGACAAGACTTTTACGTTTCTGGCAACTTGACAATCTACTACAGTCCTAATCAAAAAAAATCTGAGGAGTTTCGCGGGTCAGATTTCTTTGTTGTTTTAGGTGCCGACCCGCAAGCGCGCCGCAGTTGGGTGGTCTGGCAGGAAGAGGGCAAGTATCCTAATCTGATTGTGGAATTACTGTCCAACTCAACCGCAGGCGTTGATCGCGGCTTGAAGAAAGACCTGTACCAAGACACTTGGCGGGTGCCGGAATACTTCTGGTTTCATCCTGACACTTTGGAGTTTCAAGGGTTTCGATTAGTGAATGGAGCTTATAAAGAGACTGAACTCAACCCGGAAGGATGGCGATGGAGCCAGCAGCTTCACCTGTACTTAGGCATTCATGAGCGCCAGCTCCGATTTTTTACCCCTGAAGGGCAGTTAATTCCCCTGCCTGAACAATCAGCTCAGTCCCAAGCAGAGCAAGAGCGTCAGCGGGCGAAACAAGCCGAAGCTGCTTTAGAACAAGAACGTCAACGGGCAGAACAATTAGCCCAACGTCTACGAGAGCTAGGACAAGAAGCATAAGCAGGAGACAGCGATCGCACAGGCTCGCGACTGCACAGGTGTTTGGCTCGGTAGACCGTTGATTGAACCTCAAATGTCAGTTTGTTAGGAAGCCACCCATGAAAGACGAATTTACAGAGTCCAGTCAGGCCA
This sequence comes from Aphanocapsa sp. GSE-SYN-MK-11-07L, assembly GCA_019359715.1. Taxonomy (GTDB): domain Bacteria; phylum Cyanobacteriota; class Cyanobacteriia; order Thermosynechococcales; family Thermosynechococcaceae; genus JAHHGS01. Next base: position 4,447 of record JAHHGS010000059.1, read on the forward strand.
GTTTTTTGCTGGGTGGTGGCGAAATGGGCGCATTGATGCGTCAGATGGACTGGTCGCAAACACTGCTCGGCACAGTCGAAACTTGTCCCCAAAGCTTACGCTCAGCGCTGAGTATTTGCCTCAACTCTCGCTTCCCGATCGCCATCTATTGGGGGCCAGACTACGTGCTGCTCTACAACGATGCCTGGCGTCCGATTGTCGGCAACAAGCACCCTTGGTCATTGGGCAGGCCAGCCCGCGAGGTCTGGACTGAAATTTGGAACGAGATTGGTCCAGAGCTGGCCAGCGTGCTTGCAAGCGGCGAGGGTATTTTTCATAAAGACGAACTTTTATCAATGCATCGGTTTGGCTACACCGAAGAGTGCTTCTTTGAGTACACCTTCAATCCAATTCGGGGAGAGGGAGGCATCACTGATGGCGTTTTTAATATTGTGACTGAGACAACCTACCGGGTTTTAAGCGATCGCCGGGCTCACTTGCTGAGAGAAGTTGCCTCTAAAACCGGAACCGCCAAGACTATCGAACAAGCGTGTGGCTTGATGGTTGCAACGCTTAAGTCTGCTCCAATTGATATTCCGTTTTTGCTGCTGTACCTGATCGACCCGGACGGGGGACAGGCTCGACTTTGCAGTGGTACTTCCTTCGCGTCAAACAGTTCAGTCAGTCCTCAAGCAGTCAACCTGATGATCGCAGATGATAGCAATGGCTGGCCGATTGCCCTAGCTGCTCGAACTGCCCAGCCCCAAGAGGTTAATAATCTGGTATCTCGGTTTGGAGAACTGCCTGGTAGTCCTTGGATCGAGCCACCCCAGGAGGCAATGGTGTTACCGATTGTTGCCCCTGGACTAAGTAAAGTGACTGGCGTGCTGATAGCTGTCGCTAGTCCTCGCCTTAAACTCGACGCCAGCTATCGCGACTTTTTTAGCCAAATCAGTGGGCAGATTGCGATCGCAATTATGAATGCCCAAACCTACGAAGAAGAGCGGCGGCGGGCCGAAGCCCTAGCAGAAATTGACCGGGCCAAAACGGTGTTTTTTAGCAACGTCAGCCACGAATTTCGGACGCCTCTGACGCTAATGCTGAACCCGCTGGAGCAGGCCCTAGCGAATCCGGCTGGGCCGCTGCCCAGCGATCGCGAACCGCTAGAAACCGCCTATCGCAACACGCAGCGCCTGCTGAAATTGGTGAATACCCTGCTCGACTTTTCCCGAATTGAAGCCGGACGGGTGCAGGCAAGCTATCAGCCAACGGATTTAGCCGCCTTTACGGCCGAACTGGCCTCGGTGTTTCGGTCAGCGATCGAGCAGGCCAATCTGCGGCTGATCGTGAACTGTCCACCGCTGCCAGCGTCGGTCTATGTTGACCGAGAAATGTGGGAAAAAATTGTCCTCAATTTGCTCTCGAACGCCTTTAAGTTCACGTTTACAGGCGAAATTTCAGTTGGCTTAACCTGGGCAAATCAGCAGATTAAATTAACCGTCCAAGATACCGGCATTGGGATTCCAGACTCCGAACTGCCGCGCCTGTTTGAACGATTCCATCGGATCGAAGGGGCGCAGGGACGCAGCGTTGAAGGATCGGGGATTGGGCTATCTTTGGTGCAGGAATTAGTGAATCTGCACCAGGGGGCGATCTCCGTCACTAGTGTCGAAGGGGCAGGCACCTGCTTCACAATTTCGATTCCGACTGGAACGGCTCATCTGCCGTCGGATCGGATCAGTGCAAGTCGCACCTCAGCTTCGACGGCATCAAATGCCAACGCTTACCTGGAAGAAGCCCTGCGGTGGCTGCCAGACACAAGCCAACCAACACCTGTGTTTAGGGATGAAGAGCTTTGCTCTTCATCCCTGCGGAGTGAAAATTTTTCCTCTGCGAAAATTATTTTGGCCGACGACAACACCGACATGCGAGATTACATCAAGCGGCTGCTGGGGCAACAGTATCAGGTGGAAGCAGTATCAGACGGTTTAGCGGTTTTGGCGGCTGTCCATCAGCAGGTGCCAGACTTGATATTAACCGACGTGATGATGCCCAACTTAGATGGGTTCGGCCTGTTGCAAGTGCTGCGGGCCGAACCCCAAACCAGGGAAATTCCGATCATTTTGCTGTCGGCGCGGGCGGGCGAAGAAGCTCGCATTGAAGGACTCGCAGCCGGAGCCGATGACTATTTGGTCAAGCCCTTCTCGGCCCGGGAGCTGCTGGCCCGGGTTGAGGCAACCCTGAAGCTGGCCCAACTGCGACGGGAAGCCGGAGCCGCCTTGCGGAAGTCAGAAGAAAAATATCGCACTTTGTTTGAGTCGATTAATCAAGGGTTTTGCGTGATTGAAATGATCTTTGACCCTACCGATCGGCCAATCGATTATCGGTTTTTAATCACCAACCCCGCTTTTGATCAACAGACGGGCACTGAAAACGCGCTGGGCAAAGCGGTGCGGGAAATTGCCCCCCGGCACGAAGACTATTGGTTTGAAACCTATGGCAACGTCGCCTTGACCGGCGAACCCATCCGATTTGAAAATTGGGCCCAAGAATTTCAGCGTTGGTATGAAGTGCACGCTTTCCGAGTCGGTGAACCAGCACTGCGGCAAGTTGGCATTCTCTTTAACGATGTTAGCGATCGCGTGCGGGCTGAAAACGAACGCAAACAAGTTGAAGCGAGTTTACAGCAGAGCAACGATCGCTTCTCTGCCGCCATGCGGGCAGTTGAGGGAATTGTGTTTGAGTGGAACCTGCAAACGCAAACCGTCTACCGCTCAGAAGGATTGTTTGAGTTAATGGGAGTCCGCGCCGAAGAAGCACCACCGACCGCCGAGTGGTGGCAAGAGCAGGTGCATCCTGAAGACGTAGCGCGGTTGATGCCAACGATAGAAGAGTTTTTGAACAGCAGCAGCGATCGCTATCAAGGCGAATATCGGGTGCGCCATGCCGCAGGGTATTGGGTGCAAGTGTGGGAGCGGGGCTATCTGCAACGCAACGCTGAGGGGGACATAATTGGCGTGGTTGGGTTTACAACCGATATTAGCCAGCGCAAGCAGGCGGAAACCGCCTTGCGTCAGAGTGAATCTCGCTTTCGGCTGATGGTTGAAAGTGCCAAGGAATATGCCATCTTTACCCTTGACATGAGGGGAACAGTTACAGGCTGGAATTCTGGGGCAGAGCGGCTATTAGGCTATCCAGAAGCAGATATCATCGGCTGCGACGGTCACATTCTGTACGGCCCAGAAGCACAGGAGCAGCAGCGAGCAGAGCAAGAAATGCAAACTGCCCTCGATCAGGGGCAGGCAGTCAACGAATGCTGGCACGTCCGGCAAGATGGTAGCCGCTTTTGGGGCAGTGGACTGGTGATGCCGTTGCAGGACGAAGTGGGCAATGTGCAGGGTTTTGTCAAAATCATGCAGGACAAAACCAAGCAGCGACGCGCCGATCAACGCTTCCGATTGCTGTACGAAACAACCAGCGATTTGCTGGCGATCGAGCAACCCCTGACGTTGATGCACAACTTGTTTAGCAAACTCTCTGTCCAGTTAGACCTAGACTCTTACTACAACTACATGGTGGAAGAGCAGGATCACCGCCCCGTGCTGCATTTGCGAAATTATCAGGGCATTTCTGAAGAGGCAGCGGCATCGCTGGAATGGATTGAGTTTGATCAGTATCTCTGCGGGCTAGTTGCCCAAGAGCAGCGGCAGATCGTGCTCGACCAGGCCCAAATTGCAACGCACCCGAATGCTCAAGGCGTCTGCTTGATGGGTGTGACAGCCTACGCCGGCCAACCCTTGATTGCCCAGGGACGCTTGCTGGGAACCCTGTCCTTTGCCAGCCGCACCCGGACTCGGTTTACGGATGGCGAAATTGCCCTGCTGCAATCCACCTGCGACCAGATGGCGATCGCCCTTGACCGCGCCAATCTGATCGCTTCGATTCAGCAACAAGCCGAACAGTTGCAGCAAGCCAATCAAATTAAAGACGAGTTTTTGGCGGTGCTCTCCCATGAACTGCGATCGCCGCTCAACCCGATCTTGGGCTGGATTCGATTGCTGCAAAAAGGCAAGCTTGATCAAACCCGGCAAGCCGAAGCCCTCACAACCATTGAGCGCAACGCTAAATTACAGGCCCAACTGGTGGAGGATTTGCTTGATATCTCCCGGATCATGCGGGGTAAACTGACTTTAAAGGAAGGCCTAGTTAATTTGAATTTCGTGATTTCCGGTGCGATTGAAACGGTTCATTTGGCGGCAGAAGCAAAGAATATTCAAATTATGCTTGACCTCGATCCAACTCCCCTCTTGGTTTCTGGTGATGCGACCCGCTTGCAGCAAGTGGTCTGGAACTTGCTGTCCAATGCTGTCAAGTTCACGCCCAACGGCAGGAAAGTCAGCGTTGAATTGAGCCAAATTGAGCACCTGGCTCAAATTCGCGTCATTGATACCGGCAAAGGGATCAGTCCTCAATTTCTACCCCACGTGTTTGAGTATTTTCGGCAACAAGATGGCTCGACCACGCGCCAGTTTGGCGGCTTGGGACTAGGGCTGGCGATCGCCCGGCAAATTGTCGAGCTGCACGGCGGCACGGTTCGGGTAGAGAGCTTCGGTGAAGACCAAGGCGCGACCTTCACCGTTCAGTTGCCACTCCTGCAACAGGCAATTTCACCACCCTCTGAGCCAACTAGCGCCAGCTTGAGTACAGAAGTCCCTTTAAGCAACCTGCACATTTTGCTGGTGGAGGATGAAACTGATACGCGCGATTTTCAAGCGTTTGTCCTCGAACAAAGCGGTGCCAGAGTCACCGCCGTTGCCTCCGGCTTGCAAGCCCTGCAAGTGCTAGATCAGTCCAGCCCTGATCTGTTGGTGAGTGATGTCGGGATGGCAGAGATGAATGGCTATACGCTAATTGAGCAAATTCGAGCGCGCCCAGCCAACCAAAGTGGTCAGATCAAGGCGATCGCCCTCACGGCCTATGCCGCCGAATCTGACCACCAAAAAGCACTCCAGGCAGGATTTCAAGCTTATCTAACCAAACCTGTGGAGCCAGAAGAATTAATCAAGACAATTACCAACCTTCTAGAGGAGAGCAAATGAGCTTTGCTGGATAGCCCGCCGTAGAGTAGTCCATTACGTTATGAAGCGTGATGCGCGTACCCGCGATCGCTAGTCCACGCTCAGTTCGGATAATGTTGGGCTGCTGGCAGGACTCACTAGGATAATGACAACAACGCAACAAACTCTGCTACTTTCAAAATCGCAATACTCCGATAGCTTGTCAATGCTAACAGATGCTTGTCTCCTGTGACGATGTGAGTTGCGTTACCAATCACTGCACATTCTATAACCATGTCATCATCTGGATCGGCTGGAACTGCCTTGAGCGTTCCAGAAATCTCAACCCAACGGGAAAACCCACGTACCTCTTCTAATGCCGCTTGTATCATCTCTTCAGAAAATTTGAACTTCACAAACAGCTTCTCAGCAAATTCGTTCAAAATTTCCTGACAGGTCACAGACTCAACCTGTCCTATCCTTGCCAAAGCTAGACATCGAAATGGATTACCGTTCGTGGAGAGTAGGGCAGAGAGCAAGAGATTGGTGTCAAAAACCGCAACGTGTGGCATTAATCCTCATGCACCACGTCATCGATTAAGGCTTCACGCTCTTCCTCAGTCATTGCATCCCAGTCAAAACCTCGGGCTTGGGCGACCAGTTTAGCTTTGTCGGCTCCGTAACGTGATAACGATTCCCACTTCCCCCACTGCTGGAGAAGTAAGAACCTGAATACCTCTACTTGTTGTCCAACTGGCAACTGTTTGACCAGTTCAACAACCTGCTCATTGCTAAGGGTTAGTATCGGCATCCTTCACCTACAAAATTATGCAACTCTCTTTATTGTAGGCAAGATCTCATTTCTCACTATCTGTCCAAATAGCCCAGATCTGTTCTGGTGATGCGGATGTTTTAAGTGTGTAACTGAATTTCATTGAATTTTGGTCCCTTTAAAAGTCTAAGACAATGTCCAAAATGTTAATTCTTGCCGATTGGACCTCGCGTCATTGCAGTTGGTTCTTCAAGAATCTCAAATTTCTTAACTACGATATTGTTGACCGTTGTATTATTTTCCATGCCAACGAAGAAAACATTCTTGAGGTAAGCATTTAACGTAGTTTCATTCTCAAATAAGTAGTAGCCACTTGCTTCTTGGTTTGTTTCGTCTATTGACCAAATCTTCCATTTTAGTCCCTTTACAGAAGCTAAATGAGGAGCGACATCGAGCATCTGTTTTTTGAAGTCTGAGGTGGATGTCGTGTATTTGAAGTTGATTTGCAGAATGCGGCTGGAAATTGTTGCTGCCTGTGCTTTTACTCTGTTATCTAGCGGAAGTTTAGTTGAATTGATGATTCCTGTCAGATATCCTGCTACCAAAGTCATACCAATCAGAGCAACACTGAGTAGCTTTTGGATAATGTTGCAAGAGGAAAATTGTTGCATGGCAAACCTCAGAGCTAGTTGCTTTAAGGATGTAAAATATTGACACCGCCAATATAAACCAAAATATTGGCGGTGTCAATATTTTGGTAAAACGATATGGCTCAGTACCATCACGGCAACTTACGCAATGCTTTGCTCACGATCGCGACTGAGTTATTGGCAGAGGATGGCGTTCATGCCTTGAGTTTACGCAAAATGGCGCAGAGGGCAGGAGTTAGTCACAATGCGCCCTATATGCACTTTGCAGATAAGGAGGCTGTCCTAGCTGCAATCGCTGAAGAAGGCTTTCGAGAACTTTCAGTTGAGGTAGAGTCCGCTATTTCTCAAGCAAGCACCACGCGCTTACAACTGATTGCAGCAAGTACTGCCTATGTTAACTTTGCGCTCAATCATCCCAATCAAGTGAAATTGATGTTTTGTCCTTACGATGAAGAAAAATATCCTAGCTTAATTGAATCTTCGCAAGCATCATTGCATCTTCTATTTGATCTAGTAAAAATCGGACAGGAGAAGAGAGAACTAATTTCTGGTAATACTCAGGAAATGACAAAAGCAATATGGGCAATGGCGCATGGAGTAGCAACTCTCTCGATTGCTTATAAAACAAATAATCTGTTGCCGGGGAAGATTTCAACAGAAGAAACTATCTCTGTGTTTATAGATTGCTTGCTAGATGGATTAGCCGCATAACTACTGATTAGACGGATATCATCCACCTCATTTGCCTCATCAAGGGGTTTAGACGGATAGTCATCTACCTAAACCAACAAATCAGATAGTTGGACGGACAAAAGATGCCTAGCTGCCCTCTGTGAGTATTTAGGTGCTTTGTAGTCCTAATCATAGTCCAAGTTCAGAATTGATTAAAGTCTACAGATTTAGAACTGGCGTGACCAGCCTTGGGGCCAGCGTGACGACTTTGGTTTGGGTAAAAAACTCGATCGCCTGGTGTCGTTGCCCATGTAGACCACCCAAAAAACTTGTCTTTCCAACGGCTAAACGAGAAAGGTAGTTCTGTAGAATTTGAGCAGACGGCATCAACGTTGATCCAGTAAATTTATCCCATATTCTCGCTTGACAAGACTTAAAAAGTGGCAGTTGATAGATCACAAACGGGTTTGAGGTAAAAAAAGTGGGTTGGATCAATCAATCGGCAGCGATCGCCCTCGGAGCAGCGGTGATCTTTGGCAGTGCAATCGGGCAGGCAATGGCTGCTCCCCCAAAACTCAGCCAGCCTGAAATCAGCCAACAGCTCAAGTCTCTACCTGGCTGGGCCACTGATGGCAAGCAACTCACCTGCGCCTATAAATTTGGCAATTTTGTCGAGGCGATCGGCTTTGTTAACCGCCTCGTCCAACCCGCCGAAGCCGCCGCCCACCACCCCGATTTACAGATTTCTTACAACCTAGTAGACTAGATAAGAAGTAATGCAACGTTAATTCAAGTATGCAACGGGTCGAAATCCATCTCAACGATGCAGAACGAGACGACTTGGAAACCATGAGTTCAACCGGAGTCTGTCAAGTTCGTG
>JAHHGS010000060.1 GCA_019359715.1 Aphanocapsa sp. GSE-SYN-MK-11-07L
GATTACACTCACCAAAAAAGCAATGCGACCGATCGAGAGAAGATTGGAACGACATCCACTGTTGCCCAAATGGGATATCCTCATCCGTCCGATCTGACTGGGATTCTCTTTGATGGAGATCGCCTAACGTAGACAGATCGGAAGATTGCCGCGCTTTCCCCACGCCTGTGGGGGTGAACCGTATTTTGCAGCAGAATTGTAAATCCGCCCGCCCGCTTTCCCCACGCCTGTGGGGGTGAACCGCCGTCCAAGCGGGGCCAGTCGCTCAAGCCAAAGCTTTCCCCACGCCTGTGGGGGTGAACCGTCTCCCAATGCCCTGTGGCGACTTGCAGATAAAGCTTTCCCCACGCCTGTGGGGGTGAACCGGGCTTGGGAACCGCCGCGTACAAAACCATGCAGCTTTCCCCACGCCTGTGGGGGTGAACCAGAGTATCGAGCCAAAAAGAAATCCCTTGACAACCGCTTTCCCCACGCCTGTGGGGGTGAACCGTGGCTCGATGCTGAGCTGACGGACGATCAGCGCGCTTTCCCCACGCCTGTGGGGGTGAACCGATGGGCTGCGAATTCTTGAGCAACACCAAAGAAGCTTTCCCCACGCCTGTGGGGGTGAACCGTCGGCGGTTAATCACCGAAACATGGGTCGAGCGGCTTTCCCCACGCCTGTGGGGGTGAACCGGATCTCAATATCGCTGAAGAAGCAAAGTCTTTGCTTTCCCCACGCCTGTGGGGGTGAACCGTAAGGGACGCACTGATCTAGATAGCTGTGAAAGGCTTTCCCCACGCCTGTGGGGGTGAACCGCAGAGCTACTAATAAGCCAATCTCTGGGGTGGGGCTTTCCCCACGCCTGTGGGGGTGAACCGGTGGATTTGGCATCGGTCATCCACATGACCAACGCTTTCCCCACGCCTGTGGGGGTGAACCGCTTGAGTGTCATCTAGGGTTAGAGATGCCCCCAGCTTTCCCCACGCCTGTGGGGGTGAACCGACTGGACACATTTATGACGAAAACGCCATCCTAGCTTTCCCCACGCCTGTGGGGGTGAACCGTGAGTCTCTGGGTCGGTATGGGATTGTTTATAGCTTTCCCCACGCCTGTGGGGGTGAACCGTTAATCTCGGTGGTGGCGATCGGATCCTCCTGGCTTTCCCCACGCCTGTGGGGGTGAACCGGGCTGGTGAGCGGGTGAGTCGTTTTGGGCACAGGGCTTTCCCCACGCCTGTGGGGGTGAACCGTAATAAAGATCGCCCAGATTGGGAACACCCCTCGCTTTCCCCACGCCTGTGGGGGTGAACCGAACCCCGTCAATACGAAGGCGGGTTAGTGGGAACGCTTTCCCCACGCCTGTGGGGGTGAACCGTTAGCTAAACCTGACTTACAGATAATGGCTGGGCTTTCCCCACGCCTGTGGGGGTGAACCGCCGTCCCCGAAGCTCAGCGCAAAATTGACCCCAGCTTTCCCCACGCCTGTGGGGGTGAACCAGGGTACGGGTGCTTTGGCCAGACTTAAATCATTGGCTTTCCCCACGCCTGTTGTGAATTCCAGAAACTATGCCTCCTCTAAAATCATCCTAACCCTAACCCCTCCAGCCTCATAGAACTCCCCCTGCTGCCTCAACTCAAATCCACTCAGCATCCCTGCTAGCCACACCTGCACGATCGCCAGCCCTGTGCCCTGCTGAATCTGCACTAGCGGGGCAGCCGATTCCCCCTGCTGCAAAAGCCACGCTTGAATCAACCCTGCCCATTCGGCAACATTTTCATCGTGGGCCAGACGTTCAATGGCAGCTCTTGCCGCTTCGACTTCTGCCGCCAGCCGCAGTGCTTCTTCTTTCGTGACGGCTTCACATACCGTTTCCGGCTCCCCCTGCGATGTTGTGGAATGCTCCCGATCCTTCAGTGGCTTCAATACCTTGGAAAGATCCAGGAACATGGAGTCACGGGTCATCCCGGTCAAAAAATCATCTCCCAGAACCGGCCCCTCCTGAGTGTGTTGCTCCTGCCAATCCTCCCAGATGTTCAGCGCTCGTTGCTCACAGACTCCCGCCAACTCTAAGATCACTTTTCCTGCAAACTTTAACTGATCCGCCTGGGCCATCAGAGCTAACAGCGACTCAGCGGATCGCCACAGATGGGACAGGTTAGCTTGCTCTGGTTCAGCCAAGGCATCTGAAATCGCCGCGCCAAAGTCTAGCTCAAGCTGAACGAGGGCGGATGTGTGAGAGGACAATTGAGGATGGGGCATTCTTCTGGTTCCAAACGGATCACCTGACGTTCAAACTCTGTGATGCCAAACCGATCGCCCAGCACCCCTAGCACCTGTTGCAGGTACTCATTCACTTGGCGATTCTTGAGGCGCATAAAATGTTGGGGTTCAATCTGGGCGATGATCTGATCCGCTTGCACCACCATCACCGCCAACGCATGGAGCGGGGCATCTTTGGCTTTGCCTTTGTACAGACAGACAAAAGCAGCGGGGGGAGTCTTCAGCGGAATGGCGATTGTTTCGGTTGCGGTGATTGCTGGAAAGTCATGGGTGGCCCGATATTCGCCCCGGCGTTTGGCAAGCGTGACCGCCCGGTGGCGATAGTGCGATCGCTTTCTGGGGCATCGCTTGTGATTCCAGCAGGATCTGCCCTCGCCGCCGGGAGAGTGGTGGGCGATGGCCTGCGCCTGGGGTAAGCGAGAACACGCTAAACAGGTGGGGTCAATGCGTCGGGCCATGATTAAGTCGCGGGTGCACGGGGCGCATGGGCTTGTACCCACGCCCGCAGCTCCAAATAGGCGCTGGTTTCACCGCTCGTTTGACAGTGCTGGAGAAACTGGTAGAACCGGTCGAGGGGCACCCAAGGAAAGGTTGGGCTAACGGGAACTTCTTGATAGTCTGCTTGGTGGAGTTGATAAATCCTCAGCACTTGACCATCGAACCGCCAGAACTCTGGCACACTCATTTGGGCATAGAGCAGATTTTTATCAATGTCAGTATGGGAGATATCGACTTCAACTACCAAATCGGGCGGCGGGTCATGATCAAGATCGACCGTTCGCCCTCTGACCAAGGGTTCGTGCTGGAGGTAATAGCATTTGTCCGGTTCTGCGCCTTTGAGTAGGGCTTTCCGGCGCAGGGTGGTGGAGGCCAATCCCTTGATGGTGAAGCCCGATTCAAAGGCCAGGGTGCGAATGAACACGCCAATCAAGTCACTGGGGCTTTCATGGGCTTCCAAGGGAACCATCAGTTCTAAAACTCCCTGGTCGTAGTGAAAATGGACGGCCCGATGCTCACCAAAGGCTGCCAGTAATTGGTCATAGGTGTCCCAGGAGACATGGTGTAAGGTTAAGCGCTGCTCAGCGATCGCTGTCAGGGCTGAAGCTGTGGCCGGAGTCTGAGTGTGCATGGCGGACGATTCCCTATCTTGACTTCAATCCACAAGTGAACTCATGAACCCTGCAAAGCTACTTTAAGGCATCAATCGCTTTCTGATGGATCATTCCGTGTTCACTGGCAAGAAATTGGAAAAACTTCCTCAGTGCCACCCGCAAGTCGCTTTCGGATGCCGAGTCCATCACTTTGCGTTTGTACCAACTGCGAAACTGACTATTCACCATCCCTCTCGTGATGTCTTCAATCTTCTCTACATCGGTATAGCCACAAATAAAGTGGATGAACAAATCCACAATACCCGTATGTTTTCGCACCGTTTTAGGAACATACTTAGCCGCCAAAAACTTGGCAAATTCCTGGTTAAGTTGTTCCAAGGTTTCGCGGAAAGGTGCACGGGCTGCTTCCGCTTCTTGGAGCGCCTCAAAGTACTCATTGATGCGATCGCCTGGAATCACCACTTTCCCTGTAAAGACTTGTGCCATTGAAATTCTCTCCAGCGTGGGACTTGGTTCAATTGTAAAACAATCTTTTGAAGCTGTAAGAGAGTCTCGACTGGCTCTGAAGGATGACTTTTCCAAAACTGGCTGGCTCACGCACCTCATTGAGCGGATTCCGCGACCAGAGAAAACGCTGAACCCCTTATCTTTGAAGCTTTTCGGCAGGGTCGCCCAGCGATTGAACGAGCGGAAAGATCACGTAAATTGCAGCATACCGTTTTTAGTGTAAGGTTTAGGGTAATCCATATAAGAGTCATTATTTGGAGTAAAACCTATGATATCCTTTGAGTATCTAACGTCAATTCAAGGGTTGAGGTTGAAATTAATGAAGTCGCAGATTGGTCAGTGGGGGAATTCGTTGGGCGTTCGGATTCCCAAGTACGTGGTCGAGGCGCTCGGACTCCGCGCCAACGACACCGTGGAATGTTCTGTGATCGATGGCAAGATGGTTTTAGAGCCAGTGCAAACCCTGCCTGAATTAAGTTTAGAAGAATTGTTAGCCGGAGTGACTGAAGCGCCAGAGGGGGAGGTGGACTGGGGTCGGCCCATGGGGGATGAGGTTTGGTAGTCTATTTTCCCAAACGAGGAGACTTGATCTGGATCGACTTTGATCCGCAAGCCGGCCATGAGCAAATGGGCAATCGGCCCGCACTGGTGGTCAGCCATGACGGGTTTAATCGAACGATGGGGTTTGCGTTCGTGTGTCCGATCAGTAATACTCAGCGCCAAAACCCTTTCTATGTCAAGATTCCAGACGGTGAAGCCGTCAAGGGGGTGATTATGACTGACCAGGTGCGATCGCTGGATTTTAGAGCCAGGAAAGCCCGGTTGATCGGCCCTTGCCCAGAGTTGCTGCTTCAAGATGTTCTCAGAAGAATTAAACCGATTCTATTTTGAAAAAGGGGCTTGTTATGGAACAAATTGGTACGCTAACGCTGAAACTATTGTTGTATATGGGCTTGATTGCTTCTGTTCCACGAGATGATTTGGATCTCCTCAAGGACTGAAACCGCCCTGCTGCCACTGTTTGACAATCCTATCATTACCCCTACCTATTTCAAATGGCTCCTCGAAAGAAATCCAAGGCTCACATGATTTATCAGCTCAAGATTACCCTCAAGGATTTACAGCCCCCAATTTGGAGACGGGTGCAGGTAGAGAGTAATGTGACGCTGGAACACCTTCACTGGGTGATTCAGATCTCGATGGGGTGGACGAATTCCCATCTGCACTCTTTTACTATCCAGGAGATTGAGTACGGTGTACCGATGCCTGAATTTGACTTTGATGGGGTTCCGGTTCACAACGAGAAGACGGTGATACTCAGCAAAATTATCCCAAGCGAAAAGTTTAAGTTTTCCTATCTCTATGATTTTGGCGATTCCTGGGAGCATGAAGTTTTCATCGAAACCCTGCTCGAAGCTGATCCTGAAATTGATTATCCCGTTTGTATTCAGGGGAAGCGGGCCTGTCCACCTGAAGACTGCGGCGGGGTTTGGGGATACCAGAATTTTCTCCAAGTGATCCAAGATTCAAATCATCCAGAGCATGAGGAGATGCTGGAATGGGTCGGGGGCTTCTATGATCCAGAGGATGCTGAACTTGATGAAGTCAATTATGGGTTAAAGATGATTCCTAAATGAAATGAATCAACTGTTGAGGGTCAGGAGTCATAGACAGCCAATGTTTTAACTTTGGCGCACAATTTTTTCAACCCTACTCAACCCCTCTATGACTATTCCCGCTGTCAAACTCATCTCCATCGCCCCTGCTGTCACTCAAACCCCAGCCGCCCAATTGCTAGGGGAAAGGCGATCGCTGCGGGAAGAGCAATCGTCCCCGTCAGCCCCGGCCGACCTGCGCTGGTCGAGGGTGGAGGAATATCTGCGGAGTCGGGAGCTGCGGCCGAATACCCGCAAAGCCTATGAGCGAGAGTTCAAAGCGTTTTTGGACTGGACAGAGAAGGGCTGGCAAGACATGACGGCCCGTGACATCGATCGCTACAAATCGCATCTCAAGTTAAAACCCTCTCACCGGGGCGGGGAGCGCAAAGCCGCAACCATTAACCTGGCGTTATCCGCCTTGCAAAGCCTGTTTAAGTGGCTCTGTGCGCGGGACTATATTGTCAAAGACCCGATGCTGCTGGTGGAAAAGCTCAAGAGTGATCCCGTGCTGCCCCAGGAATGGGAACAGACCGAAGTGACGGCCTTATTCGAGGCAACCCGGCAGCGGGGACAGACTGAGCTGCGCGATCGGGCGATCCTCTGGCTGCTGCTGCATGGATTACGCGCACGGGAAGCTGAGGCGCTCAATGTGGGAGACTTTGATGGCCAGCGGGTGACGATTCGTGAGGCCAAGGATGACAGTGTAGGGCAGGTGCCCCTGTTGCCGGAAGCCGTGGAGACACTGGAACGTTACCTAAACTGGCGGCGTTGTGGGGGTGAAGCACTTGAGGACGGGTCGCCGCTCTTTTTGTCCGAGTCAAACAATAGCAAAGGTCAGCGCTTGAGCTACTGGGGAATCTACACCATTGTGAAGGAGTTGGCGGCGATCGCCGGGGTCAAAGACTCGCATCCACACCGGGGGCGGCACACGGTTGCGACTGAGATGGTGAGTCGGGGTATTGATCCGCTGCTCGCGATGCAGATTACCCGGCACAAGTCCCCGAAGTCGTTTGAGCGCTATAGCCAGCGGGCATTGCAGAAGCAGGCAGAGGAGCAGTTTTTGCAGGTGTTTTCTGAGCGGCGACCAGGGGAGCCGGAGCCTTCGGCTTTGCCATCTGTGAAGGAATCGCCCCTGCCCTTGGAGCAACTGCTGGCAGAGGGGCAGAACTTACCGGAAACCCTGAGCAGCCCTCTGACTGCCGAAGAAATTCAAATGGCTGAGCCACTGCTTGCGATCCGGCAATCTTCAGCCCAGCTAGAAGCGAAGGTTAACTTATGGTTGAGGGTGGAGAATAACAGCCCGTTGGTGCGCGGCAAAACAAAAGTCAGACGGGAGATTGAGCACCGGATCTTGTCCCGCTTTCAGATGCATAAACCGATGAAGACTGGCTGGGACTACGAGTTGAGCATCCCCTATGCAGACGAAGCCGACTTGGAGAGAACGATTGCCGAACTCGGTTGGGAAATGGAGTTTGCCGCCGATCTCGATCAGTGCTTTATTGAGGCGCAGATCAGGGAGGAAGCCACGGGAAGGCGAGCGTGAGAGCTATTCTGCTCGATGCTCCTGCAACCAATTCACCAGGTCTGAGGGGGCTGAGAACTCTAATAAGGCTTCACCGAGCGCTTCCACCTGTTCGAGAGAAAGGGCTTGAATCTGCGATTGCACCTCTGGGGAGACTTCCCCGATGCGGCGGGTAAGCAGGCGCAGGACAAGCCTTGCTTCACCTATTTGTTCACCCTCTTCTCGCCACTCTTGATAAATCACCGATTGTTGCATGATGTCTCTCCGAAGCACCTGATTGATGAACTCCTTTTTCAATATTAACCCAGCGAGAATCCCGGCAGAAGCTGCCACATTGCTCTGCACATCCATTTCTGGAATCGCCTCAACTCGTTTGGCCACCTGACGCAAGGTTTGAGCTTGATCTGAGGTTTGGGTCAGCACAGCCAGGGGCATTAACCCGGTTGATTCCAGAAAAAGTTGAGTCGGTTGCTCCCAAAGCCGGATCACGTCAAACTCGTGCCGAGTGCCAGGGATCTCAAACACATTCTGGTAGACCAGTTCGGAGTTTGAAGGGGTCAGGTAAATCACCACTTGGCGCATTTGCTTTTGCGGGAATCTTCTGAAGACTCTCAGGCGGTAGTCTGCCATCCGAAAGGGTATTTTGGGATCAGGTTCAGTCTGAAACTCAATATGGAGAACAATCTCATCCGAAGCCAATAAAATCAGCGCATCGGCTCGAATGGGCTCTAGGGAGAGTTCTGTGGGGCTGAGCTGGGTTAAAGCGATTGGTTCCCCCAGCAACCAGGAGGCAAAATCGCTGGAAAAGGTTTCTGCTAGGAACTTACAGGTGGGATCGAACATGCAGGGATTGTAGCAGATGACCCAGCGGCAATCTTAATGGTGTTGAGCAGCGGGCGTTCGGCTTTGCCGTCTAAGAGAGAAGCGGTTCCAATCAGAAGTGAACAAGCTGATGACAAGACATTATGCACAGGCATCAAGGGGGCTGAGAACGCCTCTGCCGCCCTGATTGAGGACGTGGGTGTAAATCATGGTCGTCTTAACGTCCTTATGCCCCAGCAGTTCTTGAACAGTCCGAATATCGTAATGGTTTTGCAAAAGATGGGTCGCAAAGCTATGGCGGAAGGTATGGCAACTGACCCGTTTATCAATTCCAGCCAAATGAACCGCCCGTTTCACCGCCTTTTGCAGTCCACTTTCATCTAGATGATGGCGACGAATCACCCCGCTGCGAGGGTCTTGAGACCTGCGTTCGGCAGGAAAAATATATTGCCAAATCCATTCATGATCTGCATGGGGATATTTGCGTTCGAGGGCAAAGGGCAAATACACGGAGCCAAATCCTTGGTCTAAATCTTGCTGATGAAGCCGCCGAATCCCTCGCAGATGGTCAGTTAGGGGAGCAATCAGACTGAGGGGGAGCAGAGTGATCCGACTATTGCCACCCTTCCCATCACGAACCACAATTTGACGGTGAGCAAAATCGAGATCCTTAACCCTCAACTGCAAGGCTTCCGATAAACGTAGACCACTGCCATAAAGGAGCTTGGCAACGATTTGATAAACGCCAGAGAGCTGCTCAATGACGGCGATCGCCTCCTCATGAGTCAAGACTGTGGGCAAATAGCGGGAGCGTTTAGCGCGAACCGCATCAATCGCCAGGTCAATCTCCTGGCGGAGAACATGTCGGTAAAGAAATACCAAAGCACAGAGGGCCTGATTTTGAGTCGAGGCAGCGACCTTCAACTCGACGGCGAGATGGGTCAAAAAAGCTTCAATTTCAGCCGCCCCCATCTCTTTGGGATGACGCTTCTGATGAAACAAAATATACCGATGAATCCAGTCAACGTAAGTTTGTTCAGTTCGATAGGAGTAATGCTTGAGGCGAATCGCATCACGGACTTGATCCAGAAGTTTCTTGGGACGTTCAACCATATCGATAGAGCAAAACAAGGGAGCACATGCTCTAGATAGTAGCGACAGAGGCAGAGCAGGAGCATCAGAAAAAATACTGAACTTATCCACCTAACCCCCCGAAAAGGGATATTATCAGGACTACAATCCATCTAATCACCCAAATTGGGGAGATAGGCGGACAGGTTTCCATCTAAATCGCTTTATCGGGCGTTTAGGCGGATAGAATCCATCTAACAGCCAAAATGGGTTGGTTAGACGGACGGTAATCCACCTAACACCCTGATTTGGCGATCTAGGTGGATGAGTATCCGTCTAAACGCCCAATTGCGGGAGTTAGGCGGATAATGTCCATCTAGTAAGTAGTTGTGCCGCTCATATTTCGAGTTGTGGCGGCAGTCTAAAGGCTAATTGTCGAAGTTCAACTGAATAGAAGTTAAAGGGTAAAGAGATCACATCCTCTAAGTCCTAAACTGCAAGTCCCTTCATCACGATATCAACCAATTCATCAACAAAATCTTGGGTAAGTGGTGCGTGTTTAAGCAGCAAGCGATAAAAAAGTGGGCTGTAGAGCGCATCGATCGCTACTTCTACATTTACGTCCGCCCGTAGTTCTCCACATTCAACGCCTTTCTTGAATACTTCACTAGCAGCCTTACGACGCGGTATCAACCAGTTTTCTCGAAATGCCTCGATCAATTCAGCGTCTGTCTGTCCGCCGCCAATTAGCACAGCGATGATTTGTCCAGGCGGACTGAGCAGTACTTTGACTAATTGCTGCATTTGCAAGCGAATGCTCTCTGTAATGGAACCGCTATCTGGGAATGTTAGTTCCGGATTGACCGCTGCCAAAAATGCATCCATAACCAAGTGGGCTTTGCTTGACCAGCGGCGGTAGATGGTGGGCTTCCCAACTTCAGCACGAGCCGCGATCGCCTCCATTGTCAGTTCATTGAACCCGATCTGGCTCATCAATTCATAGGCAGCTTCTAAAATGCGCTGATGAGCCTCATCTGATCGAGGACGACCCGGACTCTTGGCAGTTACGGCTTTTTTCTTCACCCCTCTTGACATAATCTGTAATCCTAGGATATTTTATTTACGTGACGTAACGTTATCTAACCCTAGATCCTGAATAATGTAAAGTCGAACTCCAGAGGTTTCTACTGTCTAATGCCTCCATCGTAGAGTAAGACATGAGTAAGCAAAGTTCTGCTGATGATCCACCTGTGACAGTCATTGTTGCCCATCGGGTAAAGCCCGGTAGGGAAAAAGCCTTTGAGGAAATTATGTCCAATTTGATTCAGGCAGCAATGACATTTGAAGGTCACTTAGGTTCTAACGTTATCCGTCCTAGTGATTTAAAAGATCCGCAGTACCGCATTATCTTCAAGTTTGATCGGATGAGCAATCTACACCGTTGGGAAAATTCAGAGGTTCGGCACAGGTGGTTGGTTCGTCTTACAGAATTGACACAAGAATCTTTGCCGTACCAAATTCTCACGGGTCTAGAAACTTGGTTCACTTTGCCTGGACAGCGAACTATTGAACCACCGTCCCGCCACAAGATGGCACTCATTACCTGGCTAGCCATTTTTCCCTTAATTGTTGCAATCAACGTGCTATTTGGATCTTTCCTCAACGCATTGCCATTATTACTACGCAGCCTTGTACTAACTGTAATACTGGTTTCGCTAATGACCTATATCGTCATGCCACGAATGACTAGATTGTTCAATCGATGGCTGTATCCAAAACATAGAAGGTAGGAGTTAATTATGTCGGCTTTGAACACCATGCAAATTGACCACGTTGCACTCAATGTATCCAATTATGACGAAACCCTCCAGTGGTATCGGGATAAGTTGGATGCCACAATCGAGCGAGAATGGACAGTTGATGTCTTCCCCGACCTGAAACTGGCTTATTTGCGAGTCTACGGATTTCGGATCGAAATTCTCGGTAGCACTCAATCACGCCCCGGAATGCCTGAAACTAAAGACTTTGGCGAAGGATTACGCACGAGCGGCATTGGACATTTCTGTTTCCGTGTTGATGATGTGGATGCGGTACTGGCTGAACTAAATGGACGCGGTGTACCAGCCTTTGTTGAACTGGGTAGTTACCCTGATGCTGGAGTTCGGCTTTGTTTTGTGAAAGACAATAATGGCAATCTCATTGAGTTTGTCACTCCCTTGAACGATTCTGCACAGTAATTTCTGGAGGAAATCCATCATGGCTCACGAGTTTAAAGATTCGGCGATCGCCAACACTTTTCAACTGGGCAGTGATTTGAGTGTGAATCGTCTTGGCTACGGTGCGATGCGATTGACTGGACAGCCCGGAAACTTTGGTCATTATGCTGATCGGGAAGCCGGAAAACAATTGCTCCGTCGTGCCATTGAGCTAGGGGTAAATTTTATCGATACGGCTGAATCTTATGGTCCTGGCGACAATGAAGAACTGATTGCATCTGCACTTTATCCTTATCCAGACAATCTCATCATTGCAACCAAAGGTGGTGTTCTCAAAACTGCACCTGATAACATTCGCGCCGATGGTTCATCCAAAAGCCTACGACGTAGTTGCGAAGCTAGCTTGCAACGCCTCAAAATCGATCGAATTGATCTCTATCAATTGCATCGTCCTGATCCAAGTGTGCCCTTTTCAGAATCCGTAGAGACGTTAGCAGAACTACAACGAGAAGGCAAAATCCTCCATATTGGATTATCAAATGTAACGATCACCCAAATTGAAGCAGCACTTCAGATTGTTGAGGTTGCTTCAGTGCAAAATCGATTGAATCTAGCAGAACGGAGTGGAGAAGATATCCTTGATTTTTGCACCCAACACAATATTGCATTTATTCCATATGCACCGCTTGGCGCACATCCACTTAAGCGTGGCGCACCGCTTGCGAATGCTGAAGGAACTGTGACAGAGATTGCCACTCATCATAGTGTGAAACCGAATCAAATTGCCTTGGCTTGGATGTTGCATCGTGCATCTAATATCATCGTAATTCCAGGTACTACAACGATCTCACACCTCGAAGAAAATTTTGCTGCTGCATCGATTGCACTTACAACAGATGATCTTAAACTTCTAGGTGAAGCTCATGCACTGTAGCCTTATGTTTGGTCGCGACCGCGCTGCAAATCGGGTCGAGGAAGGCAATTAACCTTCCCCTCCCACACCACCTGTCATGCGGGTCCGCAACAGGCGGTTCATGAAGACGCGCAAACAACACTGATGACTTAAGCGTGTCCTTGAACCTTCATCCA
>JAHHGS010000061.1 GCA_019359715.1 Aphanocapsa sp. GSE-SYN-MK-11-07L
AGTGTAATTTTGAGTTTAAGAGCTTTAGTTTTGACACCTAATCGTTGGAGTCAGTTTTGGAGCAAATTAAACCAGTATGGCTTTCCAGTTGCTACTTGATATATCAGATAGAGGTCGCACCCGATCAATTTAAGCGGATGTTCAATTCCAATTCTTGAGGAATATAGTTTGAATCAAAATATGCAGGCGCTCTTTAATCATAGCAATGTTGAGCTTGAATCACTGACTTGCACATACGATGCTTCTACATATTTTAGATACTGTATTTTTCAAGCTACTCCAGAGCAAATTAAGCAAGTTGCCGACAAGTTTCAGCTTGACCACTATTCTATTCAGGTGTCAATTAATGAAGATTTCTATACAGGAGTTGTTAGAAAAGGGATTGAACTAGAGGCTAAAGGCAAGACACGACCTAGAGAAGAAATAGCTCGCGACAGTACGCTTGAATCACTGAGACATACTCCTTGCCAAGAAATATTTAGCTCTAGAAAGCTTGCGCCAATTGATATTTACGCATCAGATATATACTCTATTTCTGAATCTCGTGTTAAAACAAAACAAAAACTGGAACGCTTCAATATTAGTCAGTTTCAACTTCTTTATTCTAAGCTCTTAGAAGAAGGATGCGTTACCATCAAGAAATTATCTATGAGTCCTTGAAAACACATTAATAAACGATGAAAGGCATGGGTTCTAAACTGACTCCGACTAGTTGAAGATATAAATCCTCGGCTAGAAGGACTTCCACGAACACTCAAACAATTCCCCTCATCATCCGGTTTGTAAATCTGAAGGAAGCCATTGACCTGGCGTATCAACAGAAGTTGACTTGACCTCTTTCAGTGGCGGTATTTGCCAAGCAGTTTTCATCAATGAGATGATTGTGATTTGTAATATTCATGCAGCCATAACTGGCTCAAAGTTTTTAATTGTAATCGATCGCTGGGACAAACGCCATTTGGGTCGAAACGATAGCGGTAATGAAGTTTGATGATATAACATAAGTCATTCCATTGGGCATTGGTCAGTTCTGCTCGCAGTCGCCTCAACCAGAGCTGTAAGGACTCATCAGTTCGCCGATCTAATCCTATTTCGGTTAATGCTTGCTCAATCAAATAGAACTCGGAATCGCTGCCTACTTTGCTGGTTTGAGCTATGGATTTTATGGGGATCGCTTTATGGGCTGTTCGCCTCAAGCGCAGGATGCGGCGAAACTGCCAGAGCAGGATGACAAGCAATGGCAAGGTTAACCATGCGACTGGATTGAACTGATTGGAATTGCCAAAGTGTAGTTCCGTTGAGAACTTAAACGCGACAAAAGACCACAAATCCGAAAATCGTTGCCACGGTGAGGCGGCCTCATCTTCTAGAGCAATCCAGGCGGAAGGGGTTGTATCGAAGAATTGCCAGCTTCCATTTAGGTAAGCGATCGCCCAGGCGTGGGCATTGCGACCTCGAACAATGTACTGCCCTTCCAACTCGCTAAATTCATGGGCAGAAAAGCCAGTGGCGTAACGGGCTGGAATTCCCGCTTCACGGAGCATGAGGGTGGTCGCTGTCGCAAAATATTCACAATGACCTACTCGATTTTTGAGCAAAAAGTCTGCAATCGGAGTTGATTGCTCAGATCTGTCTGCCAGCTTCAATGAATATTGGAAGTTGGTCTGAAAAAAACCAGAAAGGCGATTTAATACCTCCTCTGGCGACTTTCCTTCTAACTCCAATTGCTGGAGAACTTGATCAACCGCAGGTTTCTCTGCTTCTGGAACTTGCAGGTCGGCAGGCGTTGGCGGGCTATCCCAAGAGCGCTGTTGATCAAACTGGACTTGATAGGCGATCGCCCCTGGTTTCCCTTCTACTTTGACCACCCCATACTGATTTTGCTCCATCTTCTCTACTGGCAATTGGTTGAGTTGAAAGCTGCCTTGGGGAAGGCTTAATAGCTCTGACCCACGATTGAGAGTGGTAGAAATCTTCAGCCAGGAAGAGTTCTGAGGGCCTTTGCCCAACTGCCAATTTGTGCCACCATTCGCCGGATGAACTGCCATAAACTGGGGCTTTGAAGCAATCCAAGTTGAGGATTGGTACTTGTTGTAGGTTGCCTCCCGCAGCAGAATGGGAAACGTCTGGCGATCGCCAGGGGCGACCCGAAAAACAATTTCGTCAGAAAGCTTCAGGAGTCCAATATCGCCAATCCGAGTATTACTTCGCAACGGATCTGCGCTCTGATTATTGAACGGATTTAACCAATTGATTGCCCGTTGTTCCACCGCAGCATGGAGTTGGTGCAGTCCCTGATGACCGATCCATCCCATCCCACTTGCCAGCAATATTAGGCACAACCAGAAGGCAGGGGAGGATCTGCTTGGCCGCCCCGACCACAGCATCCAGGCGATTAATCCTCCCATACACAGGTAAAAGAGATAGCCCTGAGAGTTGGCAGCACTGGCAGATAACAAGCAAACAAAGAAATAGGGGAGGGTCAAATGAAATGACCGATCTAACCATGAGGGCTGGTGCTGCCCGGCTTGTCGCTTGGATTGAACAGGCAATAGATCTCTAAAGCAAATGCGATCGCGGTTGGAATAAGCCTGAGCAGCAACCAGGGGCCAGAAAACAGGCGGCAGTCCTTTTAGAAAGGTGTAAATAAAGTTTGGCGATCTTTGGGTAATCAGAATCAAAATCAGAAGCAGGCTGCCAATCAACAAACAGCTCCTGAAAATCTGCCGAAACTGATCAGCCGATAAATCCCATCGCTTGTCAACAAAGGGCTGTGCTTCCACGGCGATCGCCAGAGGAACTGCCACCAGCCATAAGCCAGTTTGCCAGCCCCAGAAGAGCAGGGTGCTTCCTAACAGTAGGGGTGGCAGTTTCATAGCGACATTAACCCTGCCTGAATTTGACCCACTCTCAGGATACGAACGTTGGTGGGTATTTCAGGTTCTGTTAGATCGGGGGCAACCAGCAACACTAGGGTAGGAATCTGCCTTTGCTCTAGGCACTGGATCAAGGCTTTTCTGGCGGCATCCCAGGTCAAAAAGACGCAAATACATCCACTCAGCAACGAGAGTCGATTCATGACCATCGGAATCAACGCCTCAAAGGACTGCGCCTGAGAGGGAACAACAGAAGCCAAAATTTCCAACATCCGACTGGTCTGTCCTAAACCTCTGCCGGCCGTAAAGCAGTAGGTTTCCAAGCCAACAAACATCAGATCCAGCAATGATTCTTGGGTCTGCACCTCGCAGGCAAAGGAAGCTGCCACGGACACCGCAGCCTCAAACAGATCCCGTTCTAAGGGGTCGCCATCGCTTTGGTTGGTAAAAGTGTCCAGAATCAAGGCGTGCCGGACAAAGTATTCATCCTGCTCCTCTTTGACAATCGGTTTGCCAACCTTGGCCCAACTCTTCCAGTGAATTTTTCGGGGTGAGTCACCGGGGCGGTACTCCCGCAAGGCTCGAAACTCCTCCGAATCTCCGACGGAGGAGGTCAATGCTACTCCGCCCGATTGATATCGCCGCAATCCAGGCAGCGAAATCGGTGGCACTGGATAGAGCTGGGGCAAAATCAAGATCGATTGGGGCACAGAGCTAAGGTGCGGCAAGCTTTCGCTAATCCCAACGGGTCAGAACAGGCAACAGTCAGCCCGGTTAGCCGCAGCAGTCCGCGTTGGAGCGGGGTAATTTCAACCGTGACTTCGCTTTGCCGATTCGGTGGTAGGAGAGGTAAATTGACCGGGTTGGCGATCGCCCGCCGCCTTTGAAACACATACCGAAACCAGTGGCTATAGCTTCTGGATTGTCCCTGGCCCCGCTGCGGCTTGCGACTCGATCCGGTTTGTCTGGTGAATTCTGGAAAGCTGGGATAGGCTTCAGAAATTTCCTCAAACAGTTGCAATCCTGTTTGCGCCCTACGGGTCTGGTGCTGAATCAGGATTTTATACTTCATGGGCAGACCGACCGTGCCAAAGCGGGGCAAACTCCGCGTTGCTCGGAAGCGGAACCGAAACAGTTGGCTTGCCGCGATCGCAACAGCCAGCATTGATGCCAGCAGGGTAAATATCTGATAGGCCAAACTTTGATTTGTATCCAGACCAATCAAGGCTGAACTGATGCAGCCGCCTAAAACGGTCAAGCCACGGGGCGTGAATCGTCTGCTCAGTGATCGCTGCACAGCGTGACTGAACCGGAACAGATGATAGAGAAACCTTTGCATGGTTCAGGCGGGAACAGGAATCGCTTGCACAATCTCTGCTACAACTGCCTCAGCCGTCCGACCAGAGAAGTGGGCTTGCGGTTCCATCACCAACCGATGGGCAATCACTGCCACGGCAATTTCTTGAATCTGCTCTGGAATTACGAATTCATAGCCATCAAACAGGGCCAGGGCTTGGGCAATTTTGATCAAAGCAATTGAGGCTCTGGGGCTAGCTCCCAACTGCACTCCCTCCGCCTGGCGAGTTGCACTCACAATCTCCACCCCGTAGCGTTTGATCTCTGGGCTGAGTCTAACTTGCTTGACTTGCTGTTGTAGAGCCATCAGGTCTTCTAGGGTCAGGCAGGGCTGGAGCTGCTCAATCGGATGGGTTTGCAATTGGTCAGAAAGCATCGCCACTTCATCGTTGGGGGTAAGATACCCCAACCGAAATTGCAGGGCAAATCGATCCATTTGGGCTTCCGGCAAAGGGTAGGTGCCACGGGACTCGACTGGATTTTGCGTTGCGACCACAAAGAAGGGGTGACAGAGTTTGCGGGGATTTCCGTCAACGGTCACTTGTGCCTCGGCCATCGCTTCTAACAACGCAGATTGAGTGCGCGGTGAGGCTCGATTCACCTCGTCAGCCAGAATAATATTGGCAAAAATTGGGCCTTCATGAAAATGGAAGCTGCCCGCAGCCGGGTCAAGAATGGAAATCCCTAAAATATCTGATGGGAGCAGGTCAGGGGTAAATTGAATTCGCTTAAACGACACATCCACTGACAAAGCCAGGGCTTTTGCCAAAGTGGTTTTACCAGTTCCGGGGGCATCTTCCAGTAAGACATGCCCCCCACTGACAAAAGCGGCTAGTAATTTGCGAATCGCAGCAGATTGTCCTCTCACAACCTGCTCAATGTTGTTGCAGATGCGTTGATAGACCACTTTGCCAGACTGATCCGTGATCTCAGCGATCGCCTGATCCATGACTTTCCCATTCAATACTCTAGACATTAGAATACCCAGTCCTTTCAATCCATTCTTCCCCAGGTAAAATATTGCCTAAGTTCTTGCCGGACGGAGATAGGGTCTAGGCGATCGCTGATTCAGTTCAGTCCTACGGGAGTGGGAGCTAGCTTTTTAGTTGGGGTGGAGGCACAGGCTCAATTTGTTTGGGGTGCCTTAGCGCTTCAGCAACTTCCTCAGCAGCAGAGTAAAGCTGAGGCTAGTTGCAAACTTATCAATCCAGCCGTGGAATATTTCTAAGCTCTTTCAAAGTTCTTTCTCGAAAAAACAGCGGTTCCTGAATAGTAATTTGTTTATTCTCGTGTTGAACAAAAAGTCTAGGGGCGTTGACATGAAGAAGTGGTATTCAGCATCCGAGCTATCCGGGCTGCCAGGACTCCCTTCCTTGTCCAATAATATTGCCCGTAAAGCCAAAGCGGAAAAGTGGAGTTCTCAACCGCGATCAGCACGAGGTGGGGGTAAAGAATATGCCCTCGAAAGTCTGCCAAAACAGACTCAAGCAGCACTGGTGCAACAGCGAGGGAATGATGCAGTTAACAACCTTCGTGTGGCAACCTTTTCTTCTGTTACACCATCCCTGCCTCTAGAGCGACGAGTCAGTCCAAACGTTAAAACAACGATCGCCCAACGCACCGATGCCTGGCTAGAAATTCTCAAGGCCTATGAAGTTTGGCACTATTCTCAGCGGGATAGCACAGCCGTTGAGCGTGACATCTCGTTCGTCCGTGCCTACAATCAGCAGCAGATCCCCCTGCCCGATTGGGTCTACGCTTACCTGCCCTGTCTCTCTCGCAGTCGGCTGAAAGCAAAGCAAATCCTGCGCCGCCAGGCTCCAAAAATTACTGCCTTGGGGGGAAACTATGGCAGTCGCAAAGGCACCGGAACGATCAATTCCGACCCTCACTTACAGACTGCCATCAAGGCCTGTCTGGCAGCAGGCGGCAAACACTGGGGGTCAAGTCAAATTTATGACGTTTTACAGCTTGAGTTTGGACTCGATCCCGAACACTGCTCCATCGGACAATTGCGGGATTGGCTGCGGACATTCCGCTCCACTCAGCCCCAAGAATGGGCATTGTATATGGCTCCAGATCGAGCTAAAGGACTGCACAGCCCAGCCTTTGGCTCCAGATCACAAGCGGTCTTTCGACCAAACCAGGTCTGGGAAATTGACACCATGCATGTCGATATTGATTGCAAATATGAGCAGGGGGGCCTCTCTCATCTGGATCGATCTTTTATTGTTACCGTGATTGATGTGTTCTCACGGCGGGCAATGCTCCATGTCGCAGAACGATCTAATGCCGAAGCGGTCTGTCTGCTGATTGCCACGGCCATTCTTAAATGGGGTGTGCCAGAGCAAATCTGTACTGACCACGGCAAAGAATATCTCAGCCGTCGCGTACAGCGATTTTTGGCCAATTTAGGGATTGAGACTGAGGATTTACGCTGTTTGCCGGGTCATCCCGAACAAAAGCCATTTGTAGAGCGGTTCAACCGCACCTTTCAACACCGCGATCTGGTCAAGAGTCCATTCTTTGTCGGTCATAACGTGGGCGATCGGCAAACCCTCCGAGTCTCTCCCGGTCGCGATCGACCTGGGATTGAGCTGGCGATGTCGATGCAGTCCTTTCAAGACTGGTGCGATCAATGGTGTGCCAGCTATGAGCAGCGTCCCCACGGGCGAGCAGGCATTGGACTGGGCGGAAAATCGCCGCAACAAGTCCTCGTAGAAGCCGTCCGGGAAGGCTGGATTCAACGCACGATTTACAACCCGCGTGAACTTGACTTTCTGATGATGGCAGCCCCTGGCAAAGAGGGCACTCGGAAAGTTGGGCGACAAGGGATTTCGGTGGGGGGACGGCTCTATGTTGCCGCAGAACTTGCCACTTGGATTGGTCGGAGTGTCTATGTCTGCTTTAATCCGCGTCAGCCTGGCACCGTCTATGTCTATCGCAATTCCCAACTGATTGATTTTATTTGTCCAGCCATATGGCGAGAAGCCGACACCCTCGATTTGGCTGAGGTTGCTAATCGAGCCAGACACCTCTACGATATCCTGCTGCGATCGGTGAACCAAACTCAAAAACGCGGTAAGGCCCTGCTCCATAAATTAGCATCAGACCCCTATGTGCTCGTTCATAAAACCGCCCAGGAACTGGTACAGACCCACCCGAACGAAATTCACAATTACCCTGCCATTCAAGCGATTACGGCTGCCATAGCCACAACCCAACCCCCTTCTAATCCTGAACTACTCACGGTTGATTTAGACCGCTTTCATCAAGAGCTTCAGCGGCTGGAGGAGATTTCTCAAAACCAGGCTGCTTTAGAGGAGCAGCAGCGATCGCTTCGCTTACACCTAGAATCACTGGTCAGCCATTGGCAACAGCGTCACCCGTCTCCAGCGTTGGAGCCTCCCGAATTGGAGTCCCTCCAACATTACTTAGCGTCGAGTAACGGACAGGGCTTCCTGGCGGCGTTGACAACATCGCTAGCAGAGGAAAGGCAGTTTTGCCAGTGGCTCACGCAGGAGACAATCCCCCAACTCCCGATCATGAATTGTCGCGCCAGCTTAGAGGTCGCCTTAATGCAATGGCGCGAACAGCGGGCAATTTCGTTCGAGGAAAGGCAGAGCCTACAGCTCTATCTTCAGGAACCGGAAGGCCTAGGAATCTTGAAAGCTTATACCAATCCATTAGAAGAGAGCCAATTTAAAGCCTGGCTTTTACACCCCTCATCACCTGTCACTTGACTATTTTTGGGTCTGCATCACTGATTGTAGAGGTGAAACAAATGCGATACAAAGTTGTAACCACCAAAAATATCGTCAATTTGTCCAGTAGCTTTCAGGAGTCTAAGCAACGGGAACAGGGAATTCCCAGAATGGGATTATTGTATGCCCCAACAGGGTTTGGCAAAACAACGGCCTCTGCTTGGTTAGTCAATCGGGAAAATGGCATCTATGTGCGGGCAGGGTCACTCTGGTCGCCGACAACGATGGTAATGGCAATCCTAGATGAGCTATCCATTAGACCCCCTCGATTTGCTGCCCAAGGCATTCAGGCGATCGTGGCCCAGATGAAACTCAGCCAACGCCCGCTCTTTATCGATGAAGCTGATTATTTATTCTACGAGCCGCGCATGATCGACGCGGCCCGGGACATTCATGACCTCGCTGAGCTTCCGGTCTGGTTTATTGGCTCTCACAAGCTGGAAAAACGAATCGCTCAACGCAAGATTGTTGCAGGTCGAATCTCACAGTGGGTCAAGTTCTTGCCCTGTGATTTTGAAGATACCCAACGACTCGCCAAGGAGTTATGCCTGGTGGAGGTGCAAGTTGATTTGCTGGAACAACTGCACAAAGCGGCAAAAGGAAGCATTCGTTCAATTACGGTTGGATTGAGCCGAATCGAAGCCATTGCCCGATTACAACGGTGGAAAACCATTAACGCTCAGCAATGGGGAGCAAATCACTTCTTCTTTGATCGGCAGGTGGACTATCAAGACGAGTAAGATCACACAGACTCAACAGAATCATCCTAATGATTTTTATCACCAGCCCTGCTGGCTTGGGATTTGGTCTGAGCAGTTCGACACTAACATTCTTGGGTTTTGGGGTCGTGTTGATGAAGTGAACGCATTGAAATTATTGTCCTACCTTGAACAAGCCGGACTGATTATCCCCATCCCTAACACCTCCCCGGTTAAATACAAAGCAAAACCTACGTTTGCCTCAGAACTAAAACTTTGCCGCCTTAAATTCAAGCCTCCGGTTCCCGGCACCGAAAATGTAATGTCTCCGCGTAATACCTTAGTTTTCTTCAATTCATGCCAGAAACTCTGGCAGACGATGCGGATCTTACAGTCATTTAGTATTGGTCAATTGCAAGCCTGCTCGGACGTGAGTAGTAAGATCGTCCGAACAGTTGTAGCGCAACTTTATCAACTCGGCTACATTCAGACACTATCTCTTAAACACAAATACTTTAATGGAAATGAAGATACCTATCAACTGGTTCG
This sequence comes from Aphanocapsa sp. GSE-SYN-MK-11-07L, assembly GCA_019359715.1. Classification (GTDB taxonomy): domain Bacteria; phylum Cyanobacteriota; class Cyanobacteriia; order Thermosynechococcales; family Thermosynechococcaceae; genus JAHHGS01. The sequence goes on from JAHHGS010000061.1 coordinate 9,244, forward strand.
AGACACCGGAGCCAAAGCCCCTTTACTGTGCGCCGATGGGATAAGTTACGATCCAAATATACGGACAATCTATTTGCAAGAAGCAAACCTCAATTACTACAATCTTGATGCTAGCCCGGTCGTTAATCTGAAGAAAAATAAGCGTCGTCGATACAGGAGATAGGGTTATAGATAGTCTTATCCAGCTCAATGATAGGCTTCGATCGATTTAGATTGGGATCTCTAACACTATCAGTCTCATTGAACCAAACCCTTACACGACTTGAGTTATCAGAATTTTGTACCCAAACTATTGATCCACAAGGATTGCTACAATCATTGCAGGGCAGAGGCTCTAGAAAGATAGGGTTGAAGTAGTTTGGGATCTCGATCTAAATCGATCTCTACAGGGTCAACAGCAGATTGCGATCGTCGAACCGATTCACTGTGTCGGATTGGTGCCAAGACAGATTCACCAGTATGTGAAAAATCTGCTGCTACTGCTGGAGGGCAACTATGGGATTCGCAAGTTTGCCGCCTTAGAACGCCTCGACCCTCATCGCTGTCCGATTCGTCCCTGTCTCCATTATCCCGATGTGAGCCATGCCCCAGGTTGACTGGCTGCAATTGTCGTTATGGTCAGCCTTGGATGAGGCGGCTACTGAGCCGGAGGCTGCGAATTTGGCGTCGCTGTGGCAAGCGGTGGACACGGCGATTGGCGATCGCGATCCGACCAGTCAATTGCGAATTGCGGGGCAAGCCGTTGCCCAAATCGCTCAGGTCTTTGCTGCCCGCTCTGATGTTGCTTTTGAACAGCTCTATGCCAGGTCAAGCGCCGATGGCCCCGTCATGCCAGCAGATTGCTTTGATCGCTATGTGCGGCAATCGATGCAGATTGAGTTTGAGGACTACCTGGAGCCACTGGCCAATTTACCTCGCCAGCCCCCGCAGCGGAGTGAGAATCAAGACGAGCAATCGGTCGCCGCTCCAGTGGATCAGCAGACGTTGATTGAGTCTCTAGAATCGCTAGAAATCCTTGACCCGCAGGTAGTTTATAACCAAGTTGTGGCGTTGGCCCATGCCGAAGATGTGGCTGAGGTAGGGCAAGCGATCACTGTGGCGTTGGGTCAGCATCAGGGGGCAGTTCCGTTGCTCCAGTTGCAGCGATCGCTAGGACTGCCCTTGGTGGAGGTGTGGCTAAGCTTACTGCTCAATGGGTATCGGCTTCAGCAGCGAGGGGAATTTTACCAACCGAATCAGATTTGGGTGGTGCAGGCAGAGAAAGGTCAGAGTATAGTTCAATAAGCTGGACAGGGACAAAAGCTTAACGCTTTTCAGAGTCTTGATTGTGGCACCCAAGATTTCTCTAATCATGACGGTGTATAACCGATCGCACTACCTCAGCGAGGCGATTGCCAGTGTCTTGGCGCAGACGTTTCAGGATTGGGAGCTGATCCTCTGGGATGATGGTTCGATGGATGGGTCGGTGGCGATCGCTAGAACCTATGCTAAGCAGGATTCGCGCATTCACCTTCACAGTGCAGACCACCAGGGACGAGCCGCTGCTTTGCGAGCTGCCCATGCGTTAGCGCAAGGAGACTACGTCGGTTGGATCGATAGTGATGATCAGCTCACCCCAGCAACCTTGGCCGCCACCGTTGCTGTGCTGGACACTACGCCTGATGTGGGCTGGGTCTACACCAACTATCAAGTGATGGATTCAACGGGGAAAATCAGGGGAGACGGTCAGCGGTGTCAGATTGACTACTCCCCAGAGCGGATGCTAATTGACTTTATGACCTTTCACTTTCGCCTCATCCGGCGGTCAGTGTTTGAACAAGCCGGGGGGATTCATCCCACCCTTCCCTCTGGGATGGACTATGACCTGTGTTTGCGATTGTCAGAAATCGCCAAAGTTCACCATTTGAAAGTGCCCCTTTACTTGTACCGAACGCATCGGGACAGCATCTCTGGGCAACAGCGCCAACTGCAAATCGAATGTGCCAAGACCGTTGTCACTTGGGCATTAGAACGACGAGGACTAGCAGATCGCTATCAGATTGAAGTCGATGCAGCCAGCCGATTTGTGCTCAAGAAAAAAACTCCGTAATTTTACGATTGATGTTTATCTATCGTCTGCATTAACTTGGACAAGTTCCCTGCTCCATAGAGAAAAATAGTGTTTACCCTTGACCTTCAAGAGCTAGCGATCGTCATTGCGGTCAAAAACCTAGACCCGACGCTTCTCAGCCCAGAATTTCTGCACTACAGCAATATTGTTCCCGCCGACTGGGAACTCGCCAACGCCCCGATTCGCAACGCACAGGCGGCGCGGGTCAGTTTCCAAAATGGGATTAGCCTGGTCGTTCAATCTGACCGCATCACTCTGGTTGAGCCGCTGCTCGGAAAATCAGCAGAGACAGTGCAGGTGGCTGAAATTGCCCAGCGCTGGATCAATGTGTTGCCCAGTCTTGCTTATCAAGGGATTGGCATTAATACTCGCACCCTGGTCGCCCTGCCTGGAACAGTAAATCAAACTTATCTGAGCCAGAATCTGCTAACGGCTGGGGATTGGCTCTGTGAAGGAACTCAACCCGTGCGGATGGGCTTGAATTTGTCCTACACCTTTGAGAGCAAGCGGCTCAACTTGAGCATCAATGAAGCGACAGTTCAACTGCCAGAGCAAGAGCAAGTCGCCGTGGTTGTCTTCAGTGGCAATTTTGACTATGAACTGGCGGGTGACGTTGCTCCCTTAGCGCGACTGGGAAAGATCCTCAGCGCCTGGTCGGCGGACGTTGAGCAGTTCTGCTGCTTAAAGACACTAACCTCGGCAGCCCAAAGACACTAACTTCGGCGGCCTAAAGACACTAACTTCGGCACCCAAATGACAGCAACCTCGGCGGGTCATTTTTGAGAAACTTCGGCAGGTAATA
>JAHHGS010000062.1 GCA_019359715.1 Aphanocapsa sp. GSE-SYN-MK-11-07L
ATTGACGATGCGGACGGCCTCCGCTTTCTGCTCGTCTGTAAATAGCCTGCGGGGTTTTTGTGTCATGTGAACTTTCTCCTGAGTTGACGACTCTTGGGAATTGTCCACTTTTTCGGGGCAAGGTCAAAACATCCTTTTACGACTATCAGTCCTCAATCAGAGGTTCATGCTAATCACAATGAAGCCCAGAATAGTTCGCTTCGACGACGAGCCAGCGCTTATCACAGACGACAAAATCAACTATGCCAAAGTCGTTGAAGGATTACAGCGAGCTTTGAACGTGCAGCGGTTGATTCATAATTGGGTTCGACCCCATTGGGGATTACAGAAAAACCGGATCCCAGCGATGGCAATGGGCTATCTTGAGCGTCCTGTCACAATGCTCGAACTCCTATCTTCCAGAGGGTTTAAGGACATCACTCCTTAGCTGAGCAATGCCGGCTGCTGATGCTTGCAAACTAAATGGCTCGAGGCAGATTTGAACTGCCGACCTTGGGCTTATGAGTCCCCTGCTCTAACCAACTGAGCTACCGAGCCGAGCGTTCAATTTAAATTTGTGACTATTTATATCAAAGACGATTTTATAAGAGTAGCATAGCGAATTCGTCGATCGCTAGCCTGACAAGGTCGAGCAGATCAATGAAATTTCATTTTTTTGACAATTGCACAGTATTTATAGAGTGCGACTTGACTGCGATCGTAGGTTTTCCCGGCTTGTAGGCAATTGAGCGGATTAGGCTGCTATGCTGATTTATCGCTATGTATTTCATGCGGTTCACCCCTAAGTCAATTAGGGTTTTAGGAACGCCTAGAATCGTCTTCAAGCCTTTTGTGCTATAATTTTGGTTAGATTTGACATTTTAAAGTCTTAAGACTGCCTCAGAACGCTTACAGGAGCGCTTCATTTTATGACTTCCAACTACAGTGCAGACCAGATTCAAGTGCTCGAAGGTCTGGAACCTGTTCGCAAACGCCCAGGCATGTACATCGGCACCACTGGCCCGCGCGGACTTCATCACTTAGTCTACGAGGTGGTAGATAATTCTGTCGATGAAGCTCTGGCGGGTTACTGCAAGCAGATCCAAGCTACTCTGAATGCTGATGGCTCTGTGACAGTGACGGATGACGGTCGGGGTATTCCGACGGATGTGATCTCCAAAACTGGCAAGTCGGCCCTAGAAACAGTGATGACCGTGCTGCATGCGGGGGGCAAGTTTGGCGGTGGCGGCTACAAGGTTTCTGGTGGACTGCACGGTGTAGGCATTTCGGTGGTGAATGCCCTTTCAGAATGGGTAGAGGCCAAAGTCTGGCGCGATCGAAAAGTCTACAGCCAGCGATTTGAACGGGGGATTCCGGTGACTGAGCTAACCCCAAAATCCAGCTCAGAACATCGGACTGGCACCTCAATTACCTTTATGCCAGACACTGAAATTTTTACGACTGGAATTGAGTTTGACTATAAAACCCTGTCTGGACGACTGCGAGAGCTGGCTTATCTGAACGCTGGGGTTAAAATTCAGTTTCAAGACGATCGCTTAGAGCTTTTGAAGAGTGATCAGCCGTTGATTGAAACCTATTTCTACGAAGGCGGCATCAAAGAATACGTCAGCTACATCAACCGCGATAAAGACCCGCTGCACGAAGAAATTATCTACGTCCAGGGTGAGCGCAACAATGTGCAAGTGGAAGTGGCGCTGCAATGGTGTACTGATGCCTATACCGATAATTTGCTCGGCTTTGCCAACAACATCCGCACGATCGATGGCGGTACGCATTTAGAAGGCTTAAAAACGGTGCTCACCCGCACCTTGAATAGCTTTGCCCGCAAGACAAAAAAGCTGAAAGAAGCGGAACCCAACCTGGCGGGTGAAAACATCCGGGAAGGGGTGACGGCAGTGATCTCGGTCAAAGTGCCAGACCCAGAGTTTGAAGGACAAACCAAAACCAAGCTGGGCAACACGGAAGTGCGGGGCATTGTGGACTCTCTGGTGGGCGAAGTGCTAACTGAGTACCTCGATTTTCGCCCCAATGTGGTGGATGCAATTCTGGAAAAGGCAATCCAAGCCTTCAATGCGGCGGAAGCTGCCCGGCGAGCCAGAGAACTTGTTCGCCGCAAGTCGGTGCTAGAGTCTTCTACTTTGCCCGGCAAACTGGCTGACTGTAGCTCCCGCGACCCCAGCGAGGCTGAAATTTTCATCGTGGAAGGCGATTCAGCCGGGGGTTCGGCCAAGCAAGGACGCGATCGCCGCTTCCAAGCCATCTTGCCTCTGCGCGGTAAAATTCTCAACATCGAAAAAACCGACGATGCTAAGATTTACAAAAACACAGAAATTCAGTCCCTGATTACCGCCCTAGGGTTAGGAATTAAGGGCGAAGAATTTGATGCCAATCAATTGCGCTACCATCGGATTTGCTTAATGACAGATGCTGATGTTGATGGTGCCCACATTCGCACGCTGCTGCTGACCTTCTTCTATCGCTATCAGCGATCGCTGGTGGATCAGGGCTATATTTATATTGCCTGCCCGCCGTTATACAAAGTGGAGCGGGGTCGCCAGCACTATTATTGCTACAGCGATCGCGAACTGACTCGGTTGGTGGAAAATGAGTTTCCCTCCAATGCCAACTACACGATCCAGCGCTTTAAGGGCTTGGGAGAAATGATGCCGCAGCAGCTCTGGGACACGACCATGAACCCAGAATCCCGCACCCTGAAGCAAATTACCAGCGAAGACGCAGCGGAAGCCGATCGCATTTTCACGATTTTGATGGGCGATCGGGTGGCCCCCCGCCGCGAGTTTATTGAAACCTACGGGCCGCGCCTCAACCTAGCAGACCTGGATATTTAGCCCTGCCAAGTCTTACTGATAGTATTCACAATCCAACCGCCCACAGCGGCAGTAAGGGGAGAGGGGGGGCATGCTTCTAAGACAGCCTGCAAGCCTTGTGCGAGAGTGCTCCACTACGCGCCGATTCCGCTGATTGGTTCGCAGATAGCGAACTCTTGGCTCATTCAAGAAAAGCTGGTCGCGAACAAAGCGCAAAACATGCTTTAGATGCCCATAAGGTGCAACTAAATCAACGATCCACAAAGAAGACCCTTCATTCCATTCCGATTCATGTAGTTCCAGACTGAATGATGTCAAAATTCGCCTCTCAACATCTGGAGCAAGATAAGCCCAGATCAGGTAGGATACCGGTTTTCCCTCTTCATCGAACAGAAAGCAGATTTGTTCGGTCAGGATTGCTGGAGATAACATCGTTTGCAGATACGATATCGGGCGGGTGGCTCCACTCGGTGATTGCGCAAGCAGCAGCATTGCATAGCCAATTTGACAGTAGGTGCTGTCTTGACTCGGATCGGCACGCTGATAAACCTGGTAAAAACTGGCGATCATAAACCTTTCCTATCTTGAGGCAAAGAAAAAGGATCAGGGAGGCGCTCAGAAAGCTCAGAAAAAGTGAGCGAATGGCTATCACACACTAATCCTAAGTCTTCCTTTCCAAAGACTTCGATATCATTACTCTTAATCCAAACCCCCTGATCCTTTGAGTCCTGCACCCACTGGGCTGCTCCCTGTACGGTCTGTAGGATAAAAGACTGGAGGTCGCCTCCAGAGGCGATCGCATGATCAATCGCAGAATTAAGATTATAAGCATAGAGCGATGAAATATTTGTATTCAAACGAAACGCATTGAATTTGAGAAAATCGATCGCCCGACTAGCAGCTTCCCCCTCTCTTTCAGTCAGGTAAAGCGTTCGCAAACCCCAAATTGATTCTACAAAAGCTTGTCTTAGCGTTGCCTCAGGAAGTTCAGCGGTGAGAACAGCATTTGCCTCATTTTTTGTAGACGCTAAAATTGCCAGCTTAATACAAGTGGAAAGATGATACCTTCCCATCTGAGTTGGCATACAGGGAACATAATCAGGACAGGGAGAAAGAAGTTTAAAGGGTTCTCGATTTCCAGCTTCAATTAGGCCGAGAAAAGGTTTGAAGAATTGCTGAAGTTCAGAGTTAGGCAGGCTTAACAATCTCTGCTCCGGCACGCCAGTTAGCTTTAAAATTTCAACCGCGAAGCGATCGTCAAGCGTTCTCTGAAATTCATTCATAACTACGCGACTGACCTCTACGTGATCGAGAATCAGATTGCTATACTTACGGATAAAAAATGCGAGGTCATGGATTGAGGCTGCCAATATTGAATGTTGCATCCAAACATCAGGGCAGCCGCGCGCGATAATAATTCGGCCATGATCGGAGACTGAACTCGACATCCCAAAATCAACCAGACGGGCATCCAAAGCAATATTTGATGCTGATAGCGAACCATGAAAAAGCCGTTTCGCCCGTGCTGCCGCAACTTGGGCTGCAAAGCGCTGGTAGGTCTGAGTCAGTAAATCTACGATTGATGTTTGAGGGGTTGCAGCCAGGATATGGATTAGTTCTGCCCGAAGAGACTGGATCGCAGCCTGAGTCCGCTCTGTATCGGTTACGTTGCCAGCCTTAAATTGCTGACTCGCTCGAAACAGAGGTGCCCGTAAATAGTGGGCGGGTCGAACAAACTGTGGGCGGATAATGAGCGCTCTCGGACAAGTTTTCTGTCCGTTGGAAGCGGGATAAGGCAGCTCAACTTCGCTCCCACTAACGACAATAATGGCCTCAACGGTTACTGCACCGAACGGCAGCGCCCGATTAAGTACTTCGCCCCAGATTGTCTCTCTTAAAGCTTCTTTGAGGGTAGCACCTCCATAAGAATGCCAATAGTCTGCGCCTACACCTGCTAACTCTGTTGGCCCAACGCCCTTAATTTGAAAACCGTTGACATTGCCACATCTAACACCGCCTCCATTGATACTAATGCCCGGCCCGCCATAACGCTCTGCCAACATTTCAATCTGCTCTTGCCCATACAATTCTGGCAGCTCATCCGGCAAGGGCACACAAAAACCACAGCGATCAAGGTAATCACCAGCAGCACTTGCATCACGAGCCCAAATCAGCGTGGAGGTTGCAATGCGGAATGCATTAAAAGCAATGAAGGACTCAGATGGCAGAATATGTTTGATGGGTCGATTCACTGTTTGGTTCAAGAACTTTAACAGTAATGGTACTTTGGCAAGGCCCGCAAGTGACAACCTTGATGCGATCCCAAAGGGAAATACCAAACTGTAAGAATTCAGTTTCAAGTACAGGGCAAAAGCATCTACTTATTGCCTTGTCTCATTCTGTTGTTGAATCTTGATCTAAGACTCAAGCGGGACGGTTTCAACGGCAGTGGTCAGTGGCAGACTAATTGGCAGTCTGCGGGTCGTCAATAGATCAGAAACGATTGGCAGATCATCCGCCGCACCGCACAGCAATAGGCGATCGCCCGCTTGCAAATCAGTCTGATCGCTCGGAAACCGCATGAACTTGCCTTCGCGGCGAATCGCCTGCACTAAGACTCGATATTGACTGCTAATGCTGAGGTCGGCTAGGGTTTTACCAACGGCTGTGCTGTCAAAGGGCAGGCTCAACCACTGGCAGGCAGAATTTTCGACCGGCAATGTGACTTTACCTTCCATCAGTTCTCGGAAAGCCAAGCGTTCCTCTGGCTGACCGACAACTAAGAGGCGATCGCCCAATTTCAGTAAGGTTTGATGATTCGGGTAATCTAGCTCCTCACCGCCATCGCGCAAAATTGCCATTAAAGTCACACCCGTCAACCGCCGCAGTTCTGTTTCGGCCAGGGTTAAGCCAACCAGAGGAGAATCGTCGGGCAGGTCATACCAACCGCTATTCATCTCGCGGGCGGCCATTCGCAGTTCTCGCGCTACGGCGTAGGCTGGTCGTTCAGACCGAAAGTCGAGGTAGTGACTATTGCGAATTTGCTGCACCTGTTGCTGAATCGCAAGCTCCGGCAGGCCAATTCCAAACAAGAGGTGGGCGGAAAGTTCTAAGCTGGCCTCAAATTCCGGCTGCACGACTTCTTTAGCGCCGAGCTGGTAAAGCAGCTCAATATCGCGATCGCTCTTGGCTTTGACAATCACATCTAGATCAGGGGCGAATTCCAGCGATCGCTTGAGGCAAAGCCGGATGCTCATTGGGTCAGGCAGGGTAATCGCCATTCCCAAGGCTTGGTTAACCTTGGCTTTGTCTAGCACCTGAGGGCTAGCAGCATTGCCGTAGATGTAGGGAATCTTGGCTTCGCGCAACTGTTGGACAACGCTCTCATTTTGATCAATTACTAAGACAGGATGCTCGTACTCTTGCAGCAGTTGGACAATGCTTTGCCCGACTCGCCCATAGCCGCAGATAATAATGTGATTTTGGCGGCTCTCACTGCTACTGTCTAAGACTTCTTCAGAAGCACTCAGGTAAGCTTGCAGCCACGGCACCGCTTCCGCCCACAGAAAGAGTTGCGGCACGGCTTTGACGATAAACGGAGTCGCAACCAGCGTGACGGCAGTTGTGCCCAGAATCAGCAGATAAACCTGGCGCGACACCAACCCTAAAGACTGCCCTTCGCTGGCTAAAACAAAGGAGAACTCGCCAATTTGGGCCAAACCGACCCCGGTCAGGATTGCCGTTTTCCAGGAATAGCCAAACGCCTTCACCAGCGGCGTAATCAGCAAAAACTTGCCCAGGATCACCAAAGCCACTAGCCCTAAAATCAACTCCAGATTATTCCACAGAAAAACGGGGTCAATCAGAATCCCGATCGAAGCAAAAAATAAGGTCGCAAAAATATCCCGCAGGGGTTCCACATAGGCCAGGGTTTGGTCAGCGTACTCAACTTCTGAAATCATCAGCCCCGCAATAAAGGCGCCCATCTCAATCGAAAGCCCTAATTGCTCAGTCAGCAAGGCAATGCTAAGACAAAGCACCACCACCCCTAGCAGAAAGAGTTCTCGGCTCTCCGTGCGGGCCAACAGCCGCAGCAGACGGGGAATCACCCAAATCCCGGCGACGATCGCCCCGGCCGCAATCATCGCAATTTGAGCCAAGGCCCAACCGATCGCCAGCCCAATTTCTTCCGGCGGCTTATCGAGGGCAGGCAATACGGCCAGCATCAGCCCCACGGCCAAATCCTGGACGACCAGAATTCCTAGCATCACCTGGCCGTGGGTGGACTCGGTTTCATTCCGATCCATCAAGCAGCGCAACACAACTGCGGTTGACGAGAGCGACAAAATTCCACCCAGAAACATCCCCTGGGCTGGCGAAGTCACCCATCCGACTCCGAGGGAAATCCCGGCTGTGGCCAGGATCGTCAGCACAATTTGCAAGCCGCCGCCGCCCAGACTGATCGCCTGGACTTTTTTGAGTTCACTCAGCGAAAAGCTCACCCCCAGGGCAAACAGCAAAAAAGCAACGCCAAACTGGGCTAAGGTTTCCACCTGAACCACTTCTTTGATAATGCCTAAACCCGCTGGGCCAACAATCATCCCGGCCAGCAGGTAGCCTAAGAGCACGGGCTGTCGCAGCAGCGCCGCTAACAAGCCGCCGATCGCGGCGACACCAAGCACGGTCACAAGATCAATAATTAGCCGAAAATCTTCCTGCACAGGCTTGCCTTGCTTCTAGTCAATTATGAAAGTCCCTTTATCTCAGAATACAAAGTTTTCATGAACAAAAGTGACAAACCATAATTTATTGCGACCGGAATTAAGACATTTTGAGGTGCAGTCTGCCCCCAAAGATTGTCTGTGCCCTCAGTCTAATTGGCAGTCGCGATCGCCAGGTCTAGATCAGTGCCGGGCGCTCAGCCTGTTCAGCCAGCAAGTGGTCGTAAAGAAAAATTTCGACAATTTGATTGCGCTGATCTAGGATGGCGACTTTTGGCTGGTGCGTCTTGGCTTCAGCGATCGACATTTGGGCATAGCTCATAATAATCAGCCGATCACCCGCTACCCCATTTCGGGCCGCTGCCCCATTCAGTTCAATTGCCCCAGAGCCTGCCGCGGCTGGAATCACATAAGTTTCCAGGCGATCGCCATTGTTACTGTTGACAACCTGCACTTTTTCGTAGGGGAACAACCCAACTGCCTCAATTAAGTCTTGGTCAATACTGATGCTGCCAACATAGTTCAACCGAGTTTTGGTCAGCACTCCCTGATGAATTTTCGTGCGGAGCATCGTGACTGTAATCGAAGACATCTGAATCCCAACGATGGCTGAAATAGTCTAGCTTGAGCAAGTCGCATCTTTGTAATCACTATATCAATCTGCTGTTCTTCACTCAGAGAGCAGCAGATTGATCCTGAGTATTTGTTGGTCAAAAGTGATCTAAATCACAAAAATTAACTGCTTTAGATCACTGATCATTCCTTAATCGGTTAATATTCTGGAAGTGTGAAAGTTGCATTCTGGGCTTCTTGTCTGCAATTTTATCCCCTGTTGGTTTAGGAGTACTAAATTTATATATGTTTAGCTTGCTGGCGGAGAAGCATTGGCAGTCTACCCCAGATGAGCAGCTAGTTTATGATCACTTGCTGCTTTGGGTGCAGGCAGAGTTACCTGAGCAAGTGATTGATCGCTTCAAATCACTTTTTTTTGTTGCCTTTGGCACCAGCGATTGGGAGGTGCAGGCGGCCCTGGATCGAATTGCCGCTCTCCCGGACGCCCAAACCAGTTTTAAGCTTTTTTTTAACCGCTGCTGCTACATTTTGATCAACCGTTGGCAGTCGCAGCCTCAGTTTCAGGACGCGGTGCCAGAATTTTTTGCTCTGCTGGAAACGCCGCTCAACCCGCCTTTAGCTGGATTGGCCCGATCGCAATCGGTCAAGCGGCTGCGATCGCTGGTCAAAAGCTACCTCCAAAGTAGCCACTACAACCAACTCTGCCGCACAGCCCAGTTTTTGCTAGAGGACGAACAGGATGTTTCCCAGATCAAAAAGCACGGGTCTCGCCCGCTGATCGGGTTGATTCGTCGTTATCCCTACCTGTATTCTCACTGCTTACTCAGTGACGACAGTAGCTTCGAGCAAAAGCAAGCCATTCAGCGGGCCCAAGGCAAAGCACAGAAGCAGTTTGAAGTTGATTTGTCTCAATTTCTAACTTACGAACTGCGTCGTCAAAGTGCTCGGATGATTCAGCCTGTCAAAAACCCGACCCTGCTGACCGAAGGAGAACTGAAACTGGCGATGAAGCAGTTTGTTGGCAAAGTAGACCGCAACGGCAGCTATCGAGAAATGGCGAATCGATTTACCGTCCAATCGAGCCAGATCCGCACCTGCCAGGGGTTCAAAGACGATTTTTACGAGTATTTAACCAATACAGTAGACACGCAGTTTGGCGGCGGTCGGTTTCATAACCAGTTACATGACTACCTGAACAGCATTGCGGCAGCTAATAGCTCGCAGCCCTTCAATGACTTTGCCTTAGTCAGAACCTGCAATCAGGTCTTGAATTTTTTGGTAGTGGAAAGTCCCCAGCGTCCTCAGCACTTTGTGTTTATGGATTTACTCAACAATGTCGGCACAACCGCGACGGTGGGCTTACTGCTGAAAATTGTTTTAGTTTGCAAAAAGGTGAAGCCCTATCTGGAAAAGCGGTTTGCGATTCTGTTTAGCCACTACGAAACCCAGAGTCGGTCTAATGTGCAGTGGTTGGTCAATTGCCTAGAGCAACTGAACATTGCCTGGAGCACCCACTTTGGGAGTCTTGATTTTTCCTTTGCCAATCAAATAATTTGTTAGCCTACTGCGTTATCAACGCGGAGGCTACCCTAAAACATAACTACTAGCAGCCTGAGACAAATGAGCATTAAGGTATGGGAGTAAACAATTATAGTGATCGCAAAGCCAAATTCAAAGTACGCAAGCTGCATTAGATGTGTGTCAACCTAGCGAAGATAAGTACAATTACTTCAGTTGAGAGTGCTAAAAGCTAGACATGCCCAGAAAAGAGATACCAGATAGTGCCATCGAACTAGTCGCTAAACATATCAATACAAGGAGTAACAAAAGTTATGGCATTCCTGTGATTGGGCATGAGGAAAACATAGAAACTCCTCAAATATTTGAAATCATTCCATTCGATCAGATCGATGATAGCAATAGGCGATTTTACGCAATCGATGGCAGCTACAATAGTGAGCAATTTTACAACGGTTTATGCATTGCCATCTATGCGGCTGGCTATATTTGCTTTCATAGAGGTCAGCAGATTCGGATGAATTCACTAGATGATCCAGTGATATTAGGGAAGGCATATTATCCGCAAAATATTTTAATTACACATCAAGACCACTTGATCGCTATTTATGATGAATTCTTAACTTTAGAACCAGTTAAGGGTTTATTAGCTTTCTTAAGTGAAACACCAGAAGAAATTTTTCCGTATAAAAAAGAACAAATTTGTACTAACTTGTCAACATTATTAGGATTTTGTCAGGAGGTATTAGAGATTGCGCTTGTTTTAGAAATCGTTGACTTGGCAGATACAAAATCAGGAGATTTTATTTTGCGAGACGGCACGTTACGTCCCTTACAAATAAAGCAGAAGTACTTAGTTAAATTAGGGAAATATGCTCATCAAAAAGGAGTAAAAATAGTCGCTGTAACCAAGCAATCTCCCATCAAGATGGAGCTTTCGTACACATTGAAACAGATCGATAACTATTTACAAGATCAACTCAAACACGAATATCCATTTATGGAAACTGATCCGAAACGTAAAAAGCTCTGTTGTTGGTTTGAGGTTCCTGATGTAATTCTCCAATCAGCTTACCAAGGAGATATGTTTATCAAAAAATCTACTCGTGGAGGACGAGGATTTGGATTATTCTTCACGGCTAGGTTAGATTACGTTGAAAAGTTGCAAAATTATGATTGGCTCATAATAGATGTAAACATTTTCAATGCAATCCCGAAAATTGAATCTGAGAATCTTGAAAGAGATAGAGCAGAACTAGACTCAGTATTTAAGGAGTTAACTCGCCTGACACAAGAACATTATATTCTTGGTTATCCTTATCCATTATGTGAAGCCCATAACTTCATATCATTGAAGAAGAACTTTAAAGAGGAAATTATAGCCCGTCTCAAATACTCTCTTTATAGGGATCAAAGAATGGATAACGTTGATATTGAAAATCTTTTTCTAGATATGCACGAGAGATTTTAGGGGGACTCATGGGAAAGGTTGATTTTGGTGTTCTTTACGGTCAGAAAACAACTGAAGATGCACTACTAATATACTCCTCTTATGAGGATGCTAAAGCCAGCCCGCAAACTGGTGATTTTATTGTGTTAACTCCCAAAGATGAGGGTAATACGAAGTACCTGGCAAGGGTTGAGGCTGAGATTTATGATGAAGATCCAATCTTTAAATCGCAAGATAAAACTTTGATTGCTGTGCATTATGCCCGAATTGCAGAAAGGGAACTTTCTGAGCGGGACAAGCAAAAGATGTTCAGCTACACTTATAAGGTTCGGATTCTAGGTACATTCACGGATAGCGGCTCTACAATTTCCTTCACAACTGCTGTCAGAAAACTACCAATTGTTTCCTACATTGCAAGGCACTTAAACAAGCGAGAAATAGAATCAATTCTCAACAAAACGAATGAAAATGGGGTTGAAATTGGCTATCTCTGTGTAGGGGAAACAGTCTTTAGAGATAAGGGACCAATCTTGTTCGAGATTGGAAAACTGCGAAATAGACGTACAATGGTCTTCGCTCAATCAGGTTTTGGCAAGACTAATCTCGTTAAAGTGCTTCTTTATCACATGACTCGTGATACGTCATACGGTAAGTTAATTTTCGATCTGAATGGTGAGTATTTCTTACGTGGTACTCGTACCTATGGGTTAGGCGATATTGATGATGATCGAATTCGGAATAATGTTGTCGTGTACACCGATAAGAAACTACCGGAAGATTATGCGAAAAAGAATCGATTTATTTCTGGAGGTAAGGTTGCCCTCAATATGCATGCTTAAAGACACTAACCTCGGCAGCCCAAAGACACTAACTTCGGCGGCCTAAAGACACTAACTTCGGCACCCAAATGACAGCAACCTCGGCGGGTCATTTTTGAGAAACTTCGGCAGGTAATAT
>JAHHGS010000063.1 GCA_019359715.1 Aphanocapsa sp. GSE-SYN-MK-11-07L
CCAGTGTAATTTTGAGTTTAAGAGCTTTAGTTTTGACACCTAATCGTTGGAGTCAGTTTTGGAGCAAATTAAACCAGTATGGCTTTCCAGTTGCTACTTGATATATCAGATAGAGGTCGCACCCGTTGAAACAAACTAACCGATCGATTGTGGACATTGCCTTCCTGTGTGGTTTCAATAGCCACAGCCATCTGAGTAAACAGTTTCGGCAATTTACAGGCATAACACCTACAACTTACAGAGTAGGTTAAACCACCCTATTTTATACAGTAGGCAAGATAACGCCCCCGATTACTAGACACAGATACTCTTTACAACTCACCTGCATTGGGATTTAGAGGAAGACGGAACTGAGATGTTAGGCAGATCCTGCGACCGCTGGCACCTCGTACCTCAGCTCGACAAAACCAGAGCCAACTTGTCGTATGGAAATCAAGCGGAAGGGTGGGGTTGTCACACGACGGGGAAAGAGCTGCTTGCCTCGCCCCAGTGTCACAGACCCAATCTGAAAGATAATTTCATTCAATAATCCAGCGTCATAGAATTGCCCTGCCAGCTCTCCACCGCCGACAATCCAGACGTTTTTCGATCCCGCCGCCGCACGCATCTCGGCGTGAACTGGCCGAACATCTCCTTGGACAATGCGGATGTCCCTACCCTCCAGGAGGGGTAGAGATCGACTTGAGAAAATCCAAGTTGGTTGCGTGTATGGCCACGGCAAGCCCACGGACGAGGCGACCTTATCCGCATGACGGAGCATCCACTCGTATGTGGTCGATCCCATTGCCAGCGCTCCAACTTCTGCAATAAACGACGGATAGCTTGTCTCATTCGCATCGCCCAACGGGAACAGCCAATCCAATGAATCATCTTCCGTTGCGATGAACCCGTCGAGACTGGTTGCAGTGTAATACTGAGTCTTCATTGCAGTGGATTTCCGTATTGTTCGTGGCTTGCGCCGCCTAACGGTCGTTTTCAGCGGCTGCTAATAACCTTTGCGACACAATGAGCGGCTTGAGTCAATCCGCTGCACCAAGGTTGTGTACGCCTAGCATGGGCGTGAACTCATGGGGTGAAAGCCCCCTCTCGGAGAACCAACGTCCAAATGATTAATTTACAGATCCGAGTAACGACAACTCCTAGCTTAAGGCAAAGGCGTTCCCGCGAGGGAAGGTCTGAAGGAAGCGTTCGACTGAGCTCACGCCGAAGTCCAGCGGCAAAACTGCGAACTGACGGACAGAAACACCATAGAAGGCCGAGATTTCTGGGACGAGTTGGCACAACACAACAAAGTCCTTTGGTTCAGGGAACATGGTAAATGGTGCAGTTGCGCAGGGAAAGTTCATGTTCTTATCTGGGGAGGTCTGTCCAAGTGGCAGTCTGATTGCTGTGGGAGTCTGACTGAGGGCTATCTCGAAAGAGGTGGGCAACCTACAGAACCTTACGGTCAATTAGGTAGCGCGTCGAGCGGAAACGTTCAACGTTGTTTAGCCTGTGGCAAAAGGGTAGTGATCAATCTCCGCGCTGAGTCAGACTCTAGAACAGCCTATGTGGGTGTTGATCAAAAGTGGGTATTGCGAGGGCTCAATCGAATTGCTGCCGATCTTGATCAATGGTCAGGGTATTCGACAACGCATGAGGAGGGCAATGCTGGAGTTGAGCCGATCATTGCTGGCATTAAGCATCGGCAACGGCTGTATGACTGTTAGCTTTGGCGTATTTTGTCCAACAGACTGGACACTTTATAGCACTTTAGAGCGCCTTCGCTACCCTTACCCCCTGAAAGCGGGAGAGGGTTGCAGATTTCCTTGCAGGCGAATCCAAGCAATACTGTTAAAATCAACATTACGCTTAGCTTCTGTTAGCTAAAGCGATGCTTTTGCTTCGTCGATCATCGTTACTAGCGTGTATTCCCCATCCTCGTAAACCTGAGTGGTACGAACTCTGTGGTTATGATCAACTAATGCAATCAATTCGTTATAGTAGGTCTTTATTGTTTGTAACGTGCGACTGCCTCGATAAACAATAATGTCGTCGGTCACTGCCCAAGCAATGCCAGAAAATGCTGTTGCTTTATCGCCACCCAAGGTGTACACCTCGTCGGTGAGCGGGAACATCAGTACGCCATCGCGAAAGTCACCATAGTATTGAGCAGTGACTTCTCTAGGAGTGCCAATCCGAACGGTATTTGTTTGACTATACTGCGTTCCCTTAATTTCGATTTCGACCCGCACTAAATGTTCATCAATTAACTCGCCTGCTTTGTTCACTCGCTTCGCGGTTCCTTCCCATCTGCCGCAGTTGTGCAAAAATGCCAGTGGTACTTTGTGCTCATCGTAGGTGAGGGTTGGAATAGATTGTTCCAGGGATGCAGCGGTGAGCAGATCTTTAGGTTGATCAACCATGACACATCTCGACCTTCACGCTATTACCTATATATACCATTATGGCCCGTGCGCTCCCCCGCCGCGCACTTCCAGCGGGACTTACCACAGCGCACCCGCTCTTGATTTCGCGCCCCGGCTTGGCAGGGTGCGGGGCGATCACCCTGTTCTGCTGTTTGTGAATTCGTTGTCCTCAGAAGCATTCAGCATTCCAGCTTCCTAGTTTTGTCAGTCAAGCAATCCGATATAGCAGGGCTGTTTCATTCTAAGTTTCGACATTTCGTGCATATACGAGAATACGAAGTTTCTGACTTCAGGGATTTTAGTCTTTGATAGCTGAAACCGCCTAAACTCGTTGCTTAAATCTAGAATGAAATGACCCTGCCGATAATAGTGTAGAACCCATTTAGGATCTTAAGTTTAGAATTAAGCTGTTTGAGACAATCTGAATGCGGGGTTAAACGGAGGACAAAACAGATGACCTACACGAGTAGTTTAACGGATGCAGAATGGGCCATCATCGAACCGCTCTTACCGAAGAAGAGGCGGACGTGCCCCCCCAAGTGGTCAAAGCGTCAAATCCTGGATGGGATTTTCTACCAGCTTAGTAATGGCTGTAACTGGGTCAATCTGGGTTTGTTCCGATTCCGATTCGCTGGATGTACGCCTTTGGCGGGGCGAAGCCCTATGAACGGTCGAATGCTTGGGTTGACCGCTGCAAGATCCTCGTTAAGAATTTTGAGCGGACGCTCAAAAATGCGAATACGAAGCTCAAACTCTGTTTTATCAGACTTCTCTTAAGACCCTTAACTACTGCATAAGATCCTAAATGGGTTCTGTAAAAAGGGGATTGAGCAGAATGGTGCTAACCCGCTGGTGTTGACGGGATATGGCTCTTATGGTGCTGCCGGACGCTATGACCAGCTCAAAGAAACCGCTTTTGATGATGCTCTTCTCCTCGATCGCTTTAGAATCAAGTCGCTTGGCTAGGCTATATAGCTCACGGGGACTGGCCCGCATTAGCGATCTTCTGGTGTGCAAGCAATCCCCAAACCGATTCAATTGGGGCTGGGCTTGTGAAACTCACATAGCTCAGCGCCCCATTTCTCGCTTAAGGGATTCTAGCTCTAATTCTGTTTCCCAGTGTCGAAACTTTTGCTCCAGTAAATCAGGATCGCCATAGCTACCGTTGACATTGCCATTACTGGCTGGATTGCTGGAAGTCGCTTTTGGCGTTGGCTGTTTTAGCTTGGCTTGCACTTCTTGACGGCGCACCTGAATCTTTTTGAGCAATTCCTGAGCTTGTATTTGCCGCTCTTTCAGGCTTTGCATTTCCTGCCAGTGCTGGTTGCCTTGGCAAAGCAGCACAGCTTCGCGTTCGCGAGCCGCTTGGGCTAAATCCTGTCTGCCTGCCGCCTCAGCTTTCTGGGTGCGACCGTGCCAGCGTTGGATTTCTTGCGCCGTTGAGAGGATTTCTGCTTCCTGATGTTTTTGTTGTCCCTGCAACTCGGTAATCAGTCGCTGGGTGTCACCCGCTTGTTCCTGCAAAGTATCTTCTAAAACCTGCAATTGCAGTTCGGGATGACTACTAAGCAGTTCATCTAAGCGCTGGTCTAAAAAAATGCTGAAATCATCAAACAAACCCATAGCAATCCGACCATTGAGTTCCTGTTGTAACTCTAGGCTAAATCCGTTGCCAACAGCAACAAATAGACTTTCGCTAGTTTCTATGGTGTGCGTTAAGGCTGCACTGTCATATTTTGGGTCAAATGCTTGAAATTAAATTTTGTCGGGACGCTTCACTGCCACAAAACCAGCTTAGATTTGGCAACTGGCAGTCAAGTTGCCAAGCTGGCAGCTAGAAATTACTTCTCCGCTTGGATTGCGGACTTGGGCTGACCAGCCTGTTTGAGCAGCCGTCAGCGTCATGTAGCCAAAGTGATCCAATACCGTCGCTTGCTGGACTTGGGCATCGCCAATTTCCAGATTGGCTTCCAGGGCGGTTGTGCTTGGATCAAGAAAGGTGCCACTATTGCCGACCACCTGTTGGGGTGGGCGAGGGGGTAAAAAACTAATCGATTCAAACAGATGCAGATGCCCTGAAAAAACGGCAGCAACCCCCGGTGGCAAGGTGTTTTTGAGCGCCGCTTGCAGGGTGAGATTGATCCGGTATAGCTTGCCAGACAGGGTTTTGCCAAAGGCCCAAATGGGTCGGTGGGTCAAGACCCAGGTCGGGTCTGTTGTTAGCTTGGCCAGGTGCTTAAACTGGTTGGCATACGTCGCAACTTGCTCTGGTTTGGGCTTACTGTCTTCAGCCGCCGCCGAGTCGAGCATCAGCAGGTTGAGGTTGTTTAAACCGATCGCATAGGGAGGAGTGTAATCCTGGCAGCCAGACGGGCGTGACCTTGGCTCCAGAAAATGAAACCAGCCCTGCCCGCCCCGATTGCACAGCTCATGATTGCCCCGCACGACCACCCAAGGGGCAGCTTGCAGGAGTTCGGCCGCAGGCGTAAATAATTCTGCCTCCCAGGTGGGCCAATTATCTCCCCACGGACTGCCGGCGCAGCCTGCGTTTCCGACCGGACAGGCGGCCTCTCGGTAGTAGTAATCGCCAACGTGAATGACTAAATCGGGTTGCCAAGCAGCGGCGCTATTTGCTAATTGCTGAAACGGCCAGGCCTGCGGGTCATTACAGGCTTGGGCCAGTGCCCCCAGAATCCGACAGCCCGTGTCGCCAATCACCAGAATTTTTTGCGGATTTGGCTTCGGCAGCGGCAGGGCTTGTCCCTGAATTGTGGCGGTAGTCGTACCCTTGGGGATGGTTCGTTCGCATACCCGCACCGGAAAGGCGGCGGTGGGAGCAGCGTGTAGCTTCATCCGCTTGCGCTTTGAGTCAAGCTGAATCGCCGGGCAGGTGTTGGCGGGGGTTGCCATACGGGCGATCGCCACCCCCTTGGGGCCCAACTCTACCCAGATTGGCAAGTTGGAGTCGGCACTTTTAGCTAGCCAGCCCAGCAGCAAAACGCAAACACTGCTTAAAACAGCAATCAACGCCAAAAGGAAGCGTCTTGAACCAGGCAAACGGGCTAAAACCATGCGACATCTGAGCAAAAATCAGCAATTTTAATTTTGAAGCTACAAAACGGCTCAACCTCAATTTGCTCAGAATGATCAAAGAATGGTTCTGCTGTTTGAGCTTTGACAAAACTAGAGAGAAGAATTCTCGGAGATCAAGGGGGAAAGCTTTAAACGGCGACTGAACAGCCGTCCACCTAAATTTAAGCAGCGATCGCGTTGGGAGACTGCCCCAATCAAAACCCTGACAGCTTGGGACAATTACTTCCATTACAATTCCTAAACAGTTGCCGAAAAAGAACAGTAGAACTCAAAAATGATGGAAAAGATTTATTCAGGTCAGCCGTCTTATGACTCCATCAGATTCAAAATTTCCCCTGATATTAATTGACCCGATTTCAGGTGCAGATCCTGAAAAAGTCCTCGGATACTACGCGACAAGTACCGCCAAGATCAACATTGAAGACCGCCGCCCTTCAGATGCCAAAAATCCTTTGCCAGAAATTCAAAAAATTGCTCAGTACCTCGTTGCTAGCCCCAGCCCTGAAATCACAATTTCAATTCATGGCTATGCAACCAGTCATCAGCCAGCGCGGGAGCGGACTGACAAAATCTACCACTACGCTCAGCAAATTTGCCGACCTAAAACTCACGTTTTGTTCGGCTATCTCTGGCCCTCTGAGAACCCAGTCCAGGATGATTCAAATCAATCCCAGCCTCTCCAGCCTGCCGTCTGGAAAAAGGTTCAGTATGCCCTGCAAGCGCTGCCAACGGCTTTGATTGGCACCTTTGTGAATACCTTGCTGTTGCTGTTAGTCAGCCTTGCCCTCCTCTTGGGGGCAGCAGGTGATGGTGGGATGCTTGCCTATTTAGCGATCGCGATCATTCCAGCGATCGCAGTCGTAACGCTGCTCAAGATTGGCGATGCCGAGAAGCTGTTGCCCTGGCTACCGATCGGGGTGGGGTTGACGGGATTAATCCTAACTTGGATCGCTCAGCAAGACTGGGGACAGCTAATTTTAACTTTGGTCTCAAGCCTGCTGGGGTTTGTTTTTAGCATAATTTTTACCCTAGTTGGGTTGCGCTTGACCGCCTATCTGCGCGATCAATACCGGGCCGCCAACTATGCGGTGATGGATTTGGTGGACTTAATTCGGCAGCTTGACCAAGAAATCTTAAAGTCAAATCACGATCAACCCTTGCGCCAACGGGTGAAGCTAAACTTTCTGGGGCACAGTATGGGCTGCTTTGTAGTGACTAACACAATCCGGATTTTGTCTGATGTCTTTGATCCGCAAGCCGTGCAGGAAATCCCTGATTCTGATTTGGGTGACACCTTACGCCTGGGACGGTTGGTGTTAGCAGCGGCTGATATCTCAGCAGAATCGATTATGCCAGGGCGATCGAATACATTGCAGTCCTCGCTGCGGCGGTGTGAGGAAGCTTATCTGTTCACAAATGAGGGGGATTTAGCGCTGCGCCTGGCCTCCACTGCCGCCAATTACTTTAGCTTTCCAACCCGTACCCGTTTCCTCGGCTACCGCTTGGGAAACTTAACCGCCAAGCATTTTGAAAGTTACACAGAGCACCAGAATTACAAATTGCAGGACTTTCAATATGGCATCGTCAATCGATCGGAATCCCAAGCTAATTCAGTCAAGCATGATTTGCATCCCATTTATCAGTCTCTAGAAATCCGTTCTTCTAGTCAGGAACATCGGAGCTTGCAGGATTTAAATGCCCCTCCACTCAGGCATCCAGACGAGCCTTTTTCAGCGGCGGCCCTAGTGAATCGTTTTACGGTTTTTGACTGTACGGACTATTGCGACGACAAGTTACCCCCAGGAGAAACGCTTGCTTCTAGCTCATCTGGCAACCCGCAACCGATTTTGAGTCGCAGCCTGCAGCAAGCAGCCCTCAATCTGGCTGATTACCTGCGTCTGAGCATTGACTTTTTTCTGACCGGAAAGATTGATACTCACGGGGGCTATTTCGACGGTCAATTCAGCCAGCAGTTGATGTTTGATTTAAGCTTGTTGGGGTTTGCACCCCTATTATTGTCTTACTTGGCAGACCTGAAGGATAGAACGCCTCAGCAGTTCCAATCCCTTGCCTCTGAGCAGCAATGGCAACTGCTGAATCATTTTGATCAAGGTTGTCGGGAAAAAAAATTGCAGGTCCTGCTTTCTCCCCAGCGCTTAGAACAATTTATGTCATCAAAAAATAATTAACGGCAAAAATCAGTCATAAAACGGCTCAACCGTGATTTG
Source organism: Aphanocapsa sp. GSE-SYN-MK-11-07L (assembly GCA_019359715.1). Classification (GTDB taxonomy): domain Bacteria; phylum Cyanobacteriota; class Cyanobacteriia; order Thermosynechococcales; family Thermosynechococcaceae; genus JAHHGS01. The sequence goes on from JAHHGS010000063.1 coordinate 7,730, forward strand.
CTTAGGATGATGTAAGAATAGCCCTTGCGCCTGCCGTGACCTACGAGCCGCTTCATCATAAATATCGCCCCCAGACCTTTGCAGATTTGGTCGGGCAAATGGCGATCGCCACCACCCTCACCAACGCCCTTGACCAAGAGCGCATTGCCCCAGCTTACCTATTCACTGGCCCCAGAGGCACCGGCAAAACCTCTAGCGCCCGGATTTTGGCCAAGTCGCTGAATTGTCTGCAAAGCCAAAAACCGACGCCCCAGCCCTGCGGTGTGTGCGAAGTCTGTCGGGCGATCGCCAACGGCTCCGCCCTCGATGTGATCGAAATTGACGCTGCCAGCAATACCGGCGTTGACAACATCCGTGAGCTAATCGAAAAAGCCCAATTCGCCCCCGTCCAATGTCGCTACAAAGTTTATGTGGTTGACGAATGCCATATGCTCAGCACGTCGGCGTTCAATGCCTTGCTGAAGACCCTAGAGGAACCGCCCGATCGGGTGATTTTTGTTCTGGCGACCACCGACCCGCAGCGGGTTTTGCCGACGATTATTTCTCGCTGTCAGCGGTTTGACTTTCGGCGGATTCCGTTGCCGGATATGGTGCAGCATTTAGGGGCGATCGCCCGCCAAGAGGCGATCGAGATTAGCCCTGATGCTCTCAACTTAGTCGGGCAAATTGCCCAAGGTGGGTTGCGAGATGCCGAAAGCTTGCTCGATCAGTTGAGTTTGCTATCTGGACAAATCACGATTGAGCGGGTGTGGGATTTAGCTGGCGCGGTGCCAGAGCAGGATTTGTTGAAGCTAGTGCAGGCGATCGCCAGCAACAGTCCCGAAGCGGTGCTCGACCAAGCCCGCCACTTAATGGAGCGCGGTCGCGAACCGCTGATTGTGCTGCAAAATCTGGCCAGCTTTTATCGCGATTTGCTGATTGCTAAGACTGCTCCTCACCGCCCTGATCTGGCGGCGCTCACCCCTGCAACTTGGCAGCAGTTGTGTGCCTTTGTTGAAGCGATCGAGATCTCTACCATCTTGGCGGGGCAGCAGCATTTACGCACCTGTGAGCTTCAGGTCAAAAACACCACCCAGCCGCGGTTGTGGCTAGAAGTGGCTTTAATGGGGCTATTGCCAAGTAGTTTGGCCACTGGGTCTAATGTTGTCGCTAAACCGGCCCCTCTGCCCAGCCTTCCTAAACCAGTCGCGCCACCCCTGCCGCCACCAGCGCCAACTCTTCCTACAAAGGAGGAGGTGCTAGCAGAAGTTACACCAGCACCCGTTGCAGAACTGCAATCGCCACCTGATTTGGCGATCAAGAATGGGACTGTGGCTCCAGCCGAATCGGCTATTCCACCGGAAGTCATTTCCTCTCCGCCTGTGATTGTCGAGCCACTGGAAGAAGTAGCATCTGGGCCTCCAACTGAGCTTGAGCCAACCACCGAGGTAGATTTGGCTACGCTTTGGCAAAACGTGTTAGGGCGAATTCAACCCTTTAGCACCCAGTCTTTGCTGCGCCAGCAGGCCCATTTGTTGGGCTTAAAAGGACGAGAAGCCAAAGTAGGAATTAAAGCTGCCCCCTTACTTAAAATGGCTCAGGAGCGCCTGCCCAATATTGAAGCGGCTTTTCTAGAGGTCTTAAATCATCCGATTAGAGTGAGGCTAGAAGTGGCGGCCTCTTCTGCCCCCATTCCTCCAGCTCAACCTCCTATTAATCCAACTGAACCGCCGAAGCTGCGATCGCAGAGCGGCTCCGCTCACCCGTCACCTGTTCTGCAAGAAACGCCCTCTCTAGATCCAGCTTCTAACTCCGTTGCAGCCCCCACAGCGCCAACTCCTTACTGGCAAGAAGCGGATGAAGTGACGAAAGCAGCCCGCAGCCTAGCCCAATTTTTCAATGGTGTGGTTGTAGACCCAGAAGCCAGAGAAGTCGGCATCAATAGCGTTGTTCCGCAGGCTGAGCTAATCGCTGACCCTGCCGTTCCAGAACTTGAAGAGAAAGAGCCGGAGGAAGACTTACCGTTTTAACCGAGAAGTCAGCCAGCCTGCGCCCGCTCCCCCCACCAGCAGCGGAGTCAGCCAATCTCCCCAGCGCACGTAGAGGGTTTGGCTCTGGCGGCGGTAGATTGTGCCCGCGTAAAGTTGATAAACTCGAAAGCCCGATCGCCAGCGAGTTTGCCCGTGGGGGTCAACCAAGCCAGAGTAACCCGTGTTGGTGGCTCGCACCGCCCAGCGATCGGTTTCAATTGCCCGCATCACGTCTTGGGCGTGGTGCTGTGCCATCATGACCGAATTGTAGGGATCATTATTAGAAGCCGTCAGGATAAACTCTCCCCCCGTCGCCGCTTGATTCCGAAATAAATGAGCAAAGGCAGAATCAAAGCAAATACCAGCGATCGCCTGTCCAAACGGGGTATCAAACTGCTGGTTGGGCAGACCGGGCACCATTTCAGCTTTGAGTGAAGAGAGCCGACTGACAAACTTGCCCAAAATTTCTGGAAAGGGAACATATTCTCCTAACGGGACAAGCTTAATTTTGTCGTAGCGCCCCGTGATCTGTCCGGCACCTGTGAGGGTAAACAGGCTTTGCGTCACCCGCCCTTCTCTGGTGCCAAAACTGCCCACCCAGACTGGCACCTGCCGGTCTGCCACGGCCTGATCAAAGGCGGTGCGAGGGCGATCGGGGTCAGTCCAAACAACCGGAAATGCCCCTTCTGGCATCAGAACTGCCTCTACCCCTTGATTAGCCAGCGTTTGATAGCCCTCGCTATAGGCTTCAATGCTTTGCTGATAGCCAGCGGCAGTCAGCTTAATCCGAATCGGCACGTTGCCTTGAATAATGCCCACCTTGAGGGCTGCCGCTGGCGCATCCAGCAGCGGACGGCTATACAGCCCCCAGCCCAGCAAATGAAAGACTAGAAAAATTGGCAGCGGCAACAGGCAAAGCGTTTTGAACGTTTGGGCGTTTAAACGTGGATGGGCCATCAGCACTTCAGCCAGCAAGCCATTTACAATCACCAAGGGCGCAATCACTGCGGTTGGCCCAGACAGTTGCCCCAAGTGTAAAATCACCAGGTTAGCCGGACTTTGGGTCAACGCCAAAGAAGTCCACCAGAGCGGCGACTGCGTCCACAGCCACTCCAGCCCGCACCACAAACCTGTACCGATCAATAGCCGCAGCCCGATCGCCATTGAGCCAAGCCGCCCCATCACGCCCGCCCAAATCGCTGGAATTGCTGCCCCCCAAAGGGTGACGAACAGCCAGCAAAAGAGGGCGATCGCCACGCTGGTTGACCACGACAGCCCCATCCAAGTTAACGGGTGCAGTTCAGTAATCCAAACCAGAACCATCCCGTGATAGCCCAGTCCCCACAGCAAGCCGACCAGGATTGAGGACTTTGCCTGTTTGGTGATAATCAAAATCCACAGTGGCGCTAGGGCTAGCCAAGCCAGCCACCATAGCCCTAGTGGGGCTGGAGTTAAGCCCATGACCAAACCGCTGCCAAAAGCGATGAGGTAGGGATGGGTGAGCGATCGCAGTTTCACGAGCCAAACATAGCAATTTTTACTAACATAACTGCGTCAAGCTAAAGAGCCGCAAATTGATCCGTGGCGTTAATTAGTGCGCTGCGAATGCCTGGTTCTGTCATCGAATGTCCGGCATCAGCCACTACAATCAACTCAGCTTCTGGCCAAGCTCGGTGTAGATCCCAGGCTGAAACCATTGGGCAAACCACATCATATCGTCCTTGCACAATTACGGCTGGAATCTGGCGAATTTTATCAACCTGCTCTAGAAGCTGAGCATCGCTGCTAAAAAAACCCTTATTCACGAAGTAATGGCACTCAATCCTGGCAAAGGCTTCCGCAAACTGATCTTGGGCAAACTCGGCAATGATCGTCGGGTCGGGTAACAGCTTACTGGTTGTCGCTTCCCAAATTGACCAAGCTCTTGCTGCCTGCTGTCTGATTTGCGGGTCTGAGCTGGTCAGGCGTTGGTAATAGGCTGCAATTAAATTTGTTCGTTCTGCAACGGGAATGGGTTCGAGATAGGCTTCCCATGCTTAAAGACACTAACCTCGGCAGCCCAAAGACACTAACTTCGGCGGCCTAAAGACACTAACTTCGGCACCCAAATGACAGCAACCTCGGCGGGTCATTTTTGAGAAACTTCGGCAGGTAAT
>JAHHGS010000064.1 GCA_019359715.1 Aphanocapsa sp. GSE-SYN-MK-11-07L
GATATTACCTGCCGAAGTTTCTCAAAAATGACCCGCCGAGGTTGCTGTCATTTGGGTGCCGAAGTTAGTGTCTTTAGGCCGCCGAAGTTAGTGTCTTTGGGCTGCCGAGGTTAGTGTCTTTAAGCACATACATCTCCTGAATAACCAGCACAGCATCAATTGGAATACCAGATGGTACACGCTGAGAGTCTGGACGGAGAACAACTTGTTGACCAATCTCAAAACTGTCGTGGTTTGCAAGCGGTGAGGCTGTAGGACTAGGGGAGGTAAGAGGTTTGGTTTCCTTGATTTCCTCTGTTTCTATTTTTCCTCCCATCTCTTGATGGAGAGCATAGGAAGCAATGGTTTTTTGTTTGGCAATCCGCGATGGTAGAGGTGGTGGAGTGTACCAGGTTTCAATCCAGGCATCGCTTGCTGATGGTGCTTCTGGTTCAGCAGTTGCAGCTTTAATAGGCTCACTACTCTGTTGAACTCGATTCCTCAAAAACTGCCGTTTCCGAGCTTTTGCCCAGTCCATTAAATCCTCATACAGTGGATCAGCAGCCGTAGAGAGATTGGCATTTGCTTCTACACTATTAACATTGGGGCTAGAGATCTTCACGGTCATTGTCTTCTCCTAAATCCAAATCAACCGGAATAAAGCGGTGGTAAGCCCGCTCATAGACAAACAATGGCTCTGCTGTGACACCACCCCGATTTTTGAGAATGCTGAGTCGCGCATAGGTCGCCTTCGCTTTCTCATTAAGCGGATACTGAGCACGCACGTCTTGAATTTGCCGGAGTCTGAGATAGTCCCCGGCATAGCGTTCTTCCAACAGGTCAAGCTGATCTCTGGGTTGGTCATTGCCTCGCTGTGCCTTACCCGTCTGGAGCAGCATGATGCAGTCTGCGGCGTGGGCAATCTTGAATGAGTCCCGTAACGCACCCATATCTAACGTTCCAGTCCGAAGCGCTTCCTGGTAGGCTGCCTTATTGATGTCACTGATCGCTACCACAGCAGCACCCGTGTCCCGCGCCAGTTGTTTTAAGCCCGTCGCCACCCGCGAAACCCGCAACACTTCATTGGCACCAGAGTCGAGTTTTTCATCACCACAGCACATGAGTTGCAAATAATCGACAATCACCAATACAGGAGCTGTTTTATCGAGTTCTGCAATGCGTCGAATTTGAGCGATCGTCTCCTTCAAATGCGCGACTGTAACCTCTGGACCTGCTTCTAAAACCGTCAGATATTCTGCAATCTGCTGGTCATATGCCCGAATTGCCAGCGCAGTCTGTTGTTTCAGCCATTCGGTATGGGCATAGTCGGCATTCATCCAGTGCTTTGCTTCAATCAAGCCGGAGTTCAGCCCACCCATCCGCGACAAGGCATTTACCCAGAGTTGCTGCTTCCCCATCTCAAAAGAGACATACAGCACGGGGATTTTAGCTTTTGCCGCTTCATCCGCACACCAAGCGCACCAAGTTGTTTTTCCTGAACCGGGAGGGGCACCCACGACATAAAGCCTGCCGGGATGTAACCCACCATTGAGAGAACGATTCAGCCAAGGAGCAGGGGTGGCGATCGCCGTTTGCGGTTGCCCAAACAATTCCCGGATCAAGTCCTGGGTATATGCCACCATTGGCATGACTTCTGAGGCATTCCGTTGTTGAAGATGTTGGGAATGGTGAATGAGTGTTTCCAGCGTTTCGGTAACGGGATGCAAGGGGCTATCCAACAATTCAGACGCAGTGGCAGCCTGCTCTTTTGCCAGCGATCGCAAGCCAGTATCTCGCACTCTCATGAGGAGTTCTGTAAACGTCTCCCAACCGCAGGGAGCCAGATTCAAAAGCTCATCCAAATAGGCAGCGATTTGATTCAGAATCGGTGTCGGTAGGGGAGAGCGCTCCATCACCAATTTTTCCAACCGTGAGAGAACGAGACTGGGTGTTAACTCTCTCCCTTCTAGCTCCAGGCTTACAAAGCATTCCCAGAGCCTTTGGTGGAGATAAAACGGCTTTGAATCATCGCCTTTGGGCATAAACGTGGCAATAAAGCCCTCAACGGGTAAATCCACCCCCAAAGCTTCCTGCATCCCTGCTTCTGGGTGATGCAAGATGTAAGCCAGCAAATCTCGTTCAACCCGTCTAGCAACCTCGTTGTCACCCTCTGGCCTCTCCCATTGCCAAAAGGGGCAGGCATAGCCCGTGCAGCCTCCACAGCGGACTAACTCACGGCTGTTGCGAATGTAGCTGCAACTCCACTGATAGTCGTGCGGATTTCGTTTAACAGACGCATAGGTGCTGTGAAAATTTCTTAGCCTGGATTCAATCGTCGTTTTGCTGGTTGGATGGTGATCGGAAGCTCGTGCCATTGCTTCTGCCAAGGGTTCTGCCTGGTTACGTTCCCATCCCCTGGTGATGACATAACGTGCCAGAGTTAAGTTGACTGAGTTGTAGTCCTGATCGGTTGGTGCACCCTGGTTCATCAGGTAGTGAATACAAGCAGGATGCTCAGCGGGAGCCAGAATCGAAAAGTTCGTCGATTTTGTGGCAGTAGAATGCTGAACGGTTGAACTCCCAGCAAACCCCGATCGCTCCTGAAAAACATTGCCCTTTTGATGCCCATTTTTACTGATCGCACTGCTGAGGCTCACTTCAAGTGCAGCTAGTTGAGCCAGTTGAGCCACAGGAGTCTGCTGAAAAGATGCCATCAAACCAGCCTGATCATCGGGTACTACCGGAAATCCTTCAGACCAGTTCACAGGCTCATTTAAGAAACCGCTCCACTTACCACTGATTTGGTGCCTGCCGCAGGGCAATTTGATCGGTCGTCCTGATGCTTTGCCATCGATCGCCGTTGTTGCTGTAGCGGGATAAATCTCCTTTGGCTTGTAATCAGCTAAATAACAGAGGTTCTGCAATGCCTTGACCCAGGTAGCACCAGGTAGCGGCATATCAGCAAACAACCAGAGATGGAACCCACGACGGCCACTAAATTCCAGATAAGTAGGGAATCCTTGACTAGTAGCGACTTGTTGTACTCGTTGAGACAGACTCAGCACCTCACGCAGAGTCTGCTCATCATTACCATCTTTCGGGGCATCAAAATCAATGCAGCCTGCTTTAGCCAGGTTTGTACCCGGTTGGAGGAGGCGCACTGAGATAATTGAATTGCCCTGAAGATGCGCTTCTACCACAGCAGGGGTGAGAGCTTGATCGTACTGTGACTGTAAAATATCAGTGCTTTGCCACACGCTATAAAGCTGCTGATGTTCATGGAGAATCAGGCGGTAAAGCTGCTGTAAAACAGTGGTGGTTTCTGGCATGTGGTTCAACTAATCAAATCGGTAATGATGTCGTGAATGTCTTCATCCACTCGGGCGAGCCAAAGACGATCACTGGGATAAATTTGTAAACCATGGGCGGCGGGTGAGGTTTTTGTCTTTTTGCGTTTAAAGCGTAACTCCCTGTTTCCACAAAACAGGGAGTTACAAGCTGATCGATCTTATTGATCTGATCAGACGTGTAACCATTCTGGAATAGCTTGCTCCATAACCATTCTGAAAATTTAAAGTCACAGTAAGAGGAAGGTAAAGTCACCTGTAGGGGATACTGAAGTCACGCTAATAGGAAATTAAAGTCCCATCCAGAGGAGCTTATTACCGCAGATTTGTAACCAAAATGATCTGGAATCTAGATCTGATGCTAGTTACAGGAGAGTTACAAGTGCTTGGGACTTGAGGCTAACTGGCAAGTCACGAGTGGGGGAGACTGATGTCACGATTAGGGGACTGTAACTATCAGTGATTGTAGCTAAAAGCCTTTTATAGCAATGGTTACAGCGGAGTTACGATCAGGTTACAGGGACATCAGAACAGCAAGTTTTGGTTTCTAGATTTAGTGGCATTGTTTAATGCGCTGCTGTATTTGGCGTAGTTCAATTGCATTATTGCTGTATCTAGCGGACTTCTTCTTTGAGTATCGCTAGATGTGGGTGTAACCAACTCTCCCAAGACTTAGTCTGAGTCGTACTCAAGTCACCACCAGGGAGCATTGATGTCATCAAAAGGGGAAGCTTAAGCCGACCAATATGGCTGAAACCTTTTTATATCAATGGTTACAGAGGGTTACAAGGAGAAGCGATCGCAAAACCCGCTGAATTAAGTCACCGTAGGGGGATGCTAATGTCACGACTATGGGACTTTAATGGAGGCTGAACTAGCATAAAGCCTTTATCTAGCAGTGGTTACAGTAGGGTTACACATCTTGTAACCAAGTTACATTGCCTTACTGGATGCCAAGAACCTGACGTAGTAAGCCTTGATCCTCATCGACGGCGCGACGGCGATCGCTCTCAACCAGCTTCACCCAACTGACACTCTTGCCGATCGTGGTGGCAAGTTGGGCTTGAGTCCATCCCTTTGCTTGACGGGCGGCTTTCACCGTCATGCCATCCAGTTCAGCCGCAGGCAGTAGTGCTTTAGCTGTGGTACCCTTAACGGCTCTAGTAGACTTATTGCGCGTAGAACTAGTACCTGATGAGCCTCTACTGGTCTTTTCTGTTCGTCGGGTTTCAAGCTCATCCAAACACTCTTGGATCTGCATGGGCAGCCGGAAGGTGAGCTTTGCCGGAAACCAGTGCTTGGAAATGTAGCTATCTGGCAACCATTTTGCCCCTAAAAGTTGCTGATTTCGCTCTTTTGTGGGCAGGTCTGCTATTTCATCGGGTAGGCTCCAGACGGGTCTGAGCCAGAGGGGATAGGTTTCATCATCGAAGTCGATGTCAATCTTGAGATTGTCTTTGAGGGTGAGCAGGGCATTGTCTACCGATTCCTTCAATTTCCACCCGTAGCGGCGGTCAGACAGTGCTTTCTCAATGTCACTGCTGGGCAAAACACTTTCCAGCAGACTTTCAACGGTGTAGACCCCATTCGGGCGGGAACGGCTATTCTGGATTAGATACAGCGCCATGCTGGTTGCCATTTTGCGCCGATGGGGATCGATATCAAAGACTTCTTTGGGGATTAGTCCATACTGATACAGGGCTTTCCGCTGTTGTGCGCCCTCTCGGTTTAGGAAGCTATGGGTCCATAGTCCCGGTTGCACCCGGATCACCACCTCATGCAGTTCCTCAGACTCCCCATCGACATTGGGTTGGGTGTATTCCTGGACGCTGACGATCCACAGCAAGCTCCGCTCCCGCACGCAGAGATCCATGTCGCCTTCAAACCAGTGGATGACAGCACCTAACGTCCCGACAACCCACGCCAGGTCAGCGACAGCCTTGAGCTTCTGTGACTTAGTGAACTTGTTGCTGTTGTGAACCTTGAGCGTTTTGATCAAGTCTGTACCGAGCAGATGAAACGGCTCTTTCCAAGGTTCAGACTGCAATGAAGCGTAGGTAGCAAAGACAGCATGGAGGCGAGCTGCCATTACCCCGTACTGCTCCAGGATTTCACGCTCTGCCTGCGTAGAAATTGACTCTGCCTGGTGCTTTTGCTTATTCAGGACGTAGAACTCGATGTATCGCCCTTTGCCGAAGTGCTTTTGAAAGTAAAGGCGCTCCTGCCCATACTCACTCCAATCTGGCGGCTTTAAAAAAGCCTGCGTGGCGCTGATGACAGGCGCTCCACTGGCAATCATCTCCATCGACTTGGTGGTGAATAGAGGTGGTTCTGTTCGAGGCAGGTTGCGCGGCTTACGAATTTTAGTCCGGGTGGACTGAGAAGGCAGAACTTCTACCTCAGTTAATTCTAACTGGGTTGAGGCTTCGAGGAGGGGAGCGCTGTCCTCGCGATCGCTGGGTTTGGGTTGCATCATGGCTCAATCGTTGAAAAGAACTATACGGAACCAAAACGCCATACCTAGATTCTTGCGAGGTAAGAACCTCTGCCCTTTTCAAGGATCGAGTAATTTGCTAACCTGTCAGTAATGGGCAGGTCGCAACCTATCCAACCGGAAAGGGCATATCGTTGATATGGTCGTTCTGGCTTTAACCGAAGCATCGAAGGCACCAGGACTTCACCCGCCAAGACGATTTCCTGGTGTTTTCAAGCTTTAAAGGGCATGGGTTTTTAGAGTCTCCATCATAAATTTGGGTTTACTCGATTCCTTGTACGGAAAGCATTCCCCGAGCAATGCGCTCGATGAATTCGGAACGAGACAGAGAGAATCCAGCGGCTAACTCATCCAGCTTTTCAACTCCGGTGGGAGTGAGTGCAATCATGGTCGGCTTTTTGAGTTCCCCATAGAGCTGATCTCGTCCTTTCCGTTTCGGTTTTTGAGTCTCCATAGCTGCGGTTACTAATCTTATATAAGAAATTACCACGGACTGCCAAGAATAATAGACCAGAACTGTCCATCTGGATATAGTTGTTCCCTAATTGCGTAACCATATGGCTAGTGGCTTCGTAAGGGTGGGAGATAGCGCGATGGTACAGTTCTCAGATTGTTACAGCTTAGTTTATAAACATTTGTACTAAAACAGGACTCAATTGAATTGGGTTGCTGAAATTGGGTTTGCTGATTTCGAGAAGACCGAAAAACCGAAAAAACCAGCTACCGCTGCGCCAAGCCGATTCATGGATGAAATTAGCGGAGTCGTAATGATGCAAACCCTTCCTACTTCCTCCCCGGCCGTCTCTTTCCCCTTTCAACTGACTGAGCAACAGCGTAAAGCTCTGGATGCAATGTGGACGTTCCTGCAACCGGCTGTCACGGCTGCCCTGTTTCTTTTAGTTGGCTTTGCTGGTACAGGAAAATCAACGATCGTTTTTCAATTGGTCAAAGTGCTAGTCAGCCAGGGGAAACGATTGGTTCTGACCGCACCCACCAATAAGGCTGTCGGTGTGCTGCAACGCATGGCGCTAGAAAACGGGGTGACTGGCGTAGACTTCTTCACGATTCATCAATTGCTGGGACTGGGCATGATTTCTAGAGGTAACGAAAAAGTTCTGGCACCAACTGGCACCTCGTATATCGAGTTGTTTGATGTCGTATTTATTGACGAGTGTTCCATGATTGGAGAACAACTCTGGCACTGGATTGAGGAAGCGTCCAAAAGAACATCAACTTGGCACTCGCTGAAAATAATTCTGATGGGCGATCCGGCTCAGCTTAACCCGGTGAATGAAGGCAGATCCTCAGCCTTCCACATCACCAATAAAGCCGTGTTGACTCAAGTGGTGCGCCAGGGCACAGATAGTCCGCTGCTGGAATTTATCACCGCTTGCCGTTATGCAGTGACGAAGAGCAAAGTGCCCTTTGAGCCATTTGCAAAATATCTACCGGACAAGAGTAACGGTTCGCTGCTGGTAAAGCGGCGATCGCTGCTCAAATATGCCTTCAAGAAAATCTCTGGCGAGTTTACCCAGAACCCTGATTGCTTCAGAATTCTAAGCTGGACAAACGTGCAAGTGGATTACTATAACCAGCAGATTCGCAACCATCTGTACGGTAAGGTTACCACTCGGTTTATTCCCGGTGAACGGCTGATCACGCGCGATCCGGTTTTAGCTCCTGATGGTAAAACGATTATCCTCTCTACTTCAACGGAGTTCACGGTTCAGGAGTTTTCAGAAGATCGCTACAGCAATTACAAAGCCTGGAGGCTAAAGGTTGCAACGGATGATGGCGTATCACGTCAAATCTATGCTCTGCATGAAGATGAGCAGAACAGATTTGATGTAGAAGCTCGTCGGCTGATGGCGATCGCCAAACGCAATCCATTCCTATGGCGTGATTATTATCACCATTTAGAGCAGTTTGCTAATGTGCGAAATTGCTTTGCCATTACAGTTCACAATAGCCAGGGGAGTACGTTTCTAGAATGTGGTGTTGATGGACAGGATCTAAGCAAACGGCTTAACCCTGAGCGTAGTGATACAGCAAAAGACCTGTTGGCAAAGGTGAGGGAGCACAATCGCTTATGGTATGTCGGATCCAGCCGCGCCCGTCGTCGGATTCTGGTTGTGCCATAGGACTTTTACTTAGGGAATGCTTTTAGACAGAATTACCTCAAAATATTCCCTAAGTAAAGCCAACGGCCAGAAGCTACGTATCGGATTCACCCATGATGATCCGCTTGCAACAACCTTGTTTACTTAGAGAATACTTAATGGCGTTTCGGCTTCATACTATACCCTAAGCAGTTTAACCATTCTGCCAAGAAGCTTGATTCCTAGGGTCTTTGGCATTTTTCATCTGCTAACGCAGGCATCCTTCGACCACAATTCAATCAGAGACAATTATCATGACTCAAGCATTACAACGATCGAGGGTCAACTCTGCAAAGCAGAAAAAGCAGACTGAGCAACCGACTTCTAAAGCTGCGATCGCTTCTCTAGAGCAACCTTCTGACACATCAGAGGTGAGTGAAGCGGAAGAGACAGTCGATGAGCCTGAAAATTCTGCGGAGACTGAAGTATCGGCAGAGCCTGTGCCCAAGAAGTCATCGAGAAAACGGGCAGCTAGATCGCAGCCAAAGGATACACCTGCAACGGAACAAGGGATGCAGGTGATTTGTTCTCAGAGTCAGTTTTATGATGCGCTGGCGATCGCAAGTTGTGCTGCCCCAGCAAAACCTAGCCATCCAGTGCTGGCAAATGTGCTGGTGGTGGCAGATGCTAAAACTCAACAAGTTCATTTGACTGTGACCGATCTGGCAATGACGATCCAGGCAAGCTTTGAGGCGCAGGTGATTCTGGGCAGCGAAATTACGGTACCGGTTGAGATGCTCTCAGGGATGGTCAAACAGTTTCCAACAGGTGGCATCACACTCAACAGTCAGGCGTAGGTTACGAAGCCAGCGTACGAAGAGGAGAAACCGATCAAAACCTGCTCCATTACGCTGTCAGATGCCGATGGGAAGTATGAGATTCGAGGGATTCCGGCTGAGGAATTTCCGCCCATTGCAACCCTCAAAGCGGCTCCAGTTTCCCTACCGACCAATGTGTTGAGAGAAGGACTGAAAGGGGTGCTCTACGCGATCAGCACGGATGAAACCAAGCGTATTTTGACAGGTGTTTATATTCAGATTGGGCAAAATGCCCTGAAATTCGTTGCAACAGATGGACATCGAGTGGCGATCGCGGAGTTGTCAACAGAGGGGATTGGCAGAAAACGACGTAAGCAACCGCAACCCAATGAACTCACTCAATTTCCGATTCCTGGCAAAGCGCTGAAGGAACTGATTCGTAATCTTACTGATTCAGTTGATGCGATTCAACTGCTGCACGATGCGGAAGCAACCTGCGCTAGTTTTGCATGGCAAAATATTATTTTGAGCTGCCAGTGTATTGAGGGGCAATACCCAGACTGTGAACAACTGTTGGCACGCTACAGTTTTGACCAAGAAGTGGTGCTGGAGAAATCAGGACTACTCAAAGCGTTGGAGCGGCTATCGGTGCTGACCGATAAGAAAGAGAGAGGGATTCAGTTTCGCTTTGATGGAGCGACCCAACAAATTCACCTTTCGATCGAGCGAGAGTTTGGCAAGGGCGATGAAACGATTAATGCTCATATTCCTACAGATATGACATTGGATATTCAATTCAATCTTAAATACTTGGGGGAAGCGGTTAAAGCAATCCCCAGTCCTGGAATCAAGATGCATTTGAAGCAACCGGACTACCCGGTAATGCTAGTTCCTGCTGGGGATTTCAACAATCCGGAGCTAGAGATGGACATGCGCCATTTCCTCTTTCCCCTCTATAAGCAGCCAGAGTAAGTTTTTGTGATGTGCTTAATAGCACATCCGACCATCTTAGTAGTAAATCTGAAAATATGCGGAAAGATTCAAGCTATCCACCTCCAGCAGGATATTTTGTAGAAAAATTTTACCTAAGCACTGTCTTTGGGGTGGTATGCCGAATAATTCCACATATCCACCCACTGTCGCATCTTAGGCGGAAGTATTCTGTCTATTAATTGTTGGGCTGCTCGATCGCTCAGTAGGGCTAGAACCGATTATGCCTTTCTTTTTGGATACAACCATGCTTTAGTCCACTGCGTCATCCAAGGCATTACGAGATAGGTCATTAACAACACCATAATGACTGAAATGATGAAAGTGCGGACAAACGCAGGTAATGCGGCTAACAGGGGAGCTAAGCTAAACCCCAAGAGCGACAGCAGGGCATAGACTGCCACCCAAGAGAGAATTGCCATCTTGTACCGAGGCGGCGGTTTAATTGGTGGTTGTGAAGGCAGGGTAAACCACGCTTCCATACCAGTGAGCATCTCCACTTTGAGATCCTCAACGAGGGGTGCTGCTTTTTCTAGCCATTCCTGACGAGCCGCTGATTCCATCCATGCCTTCAAATTGTCATAGGAATCGAATTTGAGAATTGACACATATTCGCGTCGCACGCCAGGGGATGGTCGCAGAATGCTAAGTCCTAAGTGCCCATCGAATTGACGAGCGGCTTGGGAGATCCCTTGCACCCACTGCTCGTAAGCCGCTTCGCATCCCTGTTTAACAAAATGCGTAAAAATAACCGTTACAGGTTCTGGCTGTTCGCTCGTGGAATGCGCGGGTTGAAAATTCATGAGGTCAGTGCATGTTAGGGAATTGAGCAGGAATTGAACCCTGAGGTAATGAGTTACAAGCGACCCATACGTCCGTTTTGATAGGCAGCAATAGCTCGTTGGATCTCCTCAGCTGTGTTCATCACAAAGGGACCTTGAGAGACGATCGGCTCATTCAAGGGTTCGCCTGCACCGAGGAGGTAGTGCAATCCAAGCTCATTGGCTTGTACTGTCACAGTTTCGCTCCCTGGTTCGAGTAGTGCGGCATCCAAAGTTTCTAGGCGCGATCGCCCCGCCCCAAACTCGCCACTGCCCTGAATCACATGCACAAAAGCATGGTGCGAGGACGGCAGGGTATGAACAATTTTCCCCTGCGGCGGCAGAGTCACATCTAGCAGCGTCACGGGAGTCAACGGTTGGATGGGAGATTTCAGCCCGAAGGCAGCACCAACCACTACCCGCACTTTGCCACCGTCTGGAATAGCATATTCTGGTACCTGGACTGAATCTAAATGCAGCGCAATAGGCTGACTCCACTTGCGTTTTGCTGCCAAATTGACAAAGATTTGCGCGCCATGACAAAGCGTGTCGGGTGGGCTGGGAATTTCTTCATGCATCAAACCACTCCCCGCCTGAGTCCAATGCAGATCGCCAGGATGGATGAGGGCGCGATCGCCCAAACTATCCCGATTTTGGAACGATCCGGCTGAATCCTCGAACATGTAAGTAACAGCAGAAAATCCGGCATGGGGATGGGGCGGAAAGATCGGTGCCCGCATGTAGAAATGATCCAACTGGATAAACGGATCGATACCATCCCCCAGATTGTGCCGCCCCAGACTGTAAGCCCGGAATTCTGGGCGATCGCTCATGACCTCCGCTCGGATAATTTGAATGACGCGACGTTGTTCTACTTGTACCTGCATCCGCTGTGTCTCCTGCTCAATTACATTAGTTTGGCGAGTATTTCTTCATCAATACTCCGGACAGTTTTAGGCGGCAATCGTAGCGTAGTTGCAAAGGGTTGAGTAGTTGGGATGGGATTTAATTTGACTTGGTTCTAGGTCTAAGTTGCAAATAAATCGCTCCAGCAAATG